>JBHEKO010000030.1:0-4387 GCA_041859475.1 Candidatus Hydrogenedentales bacterium | reverse complement strand
ATGTGGGCAGTCAAGCCTTCTTGATACGAGCCCCCCGCGACTGCCGTTTGAAACAAGGTTCCATAGCTGCACCCAAGCATGACTCAACATCCTCCATTCGGTGACGATTCCTATCCGAAACGCGACGCGTACCGGACGACTATGTGTTCATTTCGCCTGCACCGATCGCACGGCTCCGCCCAACGCGGTGACGGCATCCACAAAGCCGGGATACGTCACCGCCATCGCCTCGGACCCGTGAATCGTGGTCACGCCATCCATGTTCGTTCCGGCAATGGCCAGGGCCATCACCACCCGATGGTCGGCGTGGCCGTCCACATCGCCTCCGCGCAACGTACTCTGCTTGATCACAAGCCCGTCGGGCAACTCCTCGATGTCTGCGCCCAGCCGCTGCAGTTCCTTGCACATGACGGCGATGCGATCGGTTTCCTTCAGGCGCGCCTGCGGCACATTGACGAGCCGCGTCTCGCCTTTCGCGAAGCACCCAAGCACCGCCATCATGGGCAGCGCGTCCGGCGTCGCGTTCAGATCGAATTCGCATCCTACGAGATCGTTCGCCTGAACCAGGATGCCGTCGGCGTCGACGACCACGCGCGCGCCCAGCCTGCGCACGTAATCGAGCACGGCGCGGTCGCCTTGGGTGTCGTTGAGATCGAGGCCTTGCACACGGATGGCATTGTCTCCGAGCGCGCCCGCCGCGAGGAAGAACGTCGCCGTGGACCAATCCGCCGGAATGGGCCGGTTGACGGGCAGATAGCGCTGTCCGCCGCGCACATGGTATCGAAGATCCTTGCCGGGCGTCGCGCCTTCCTGTTCGACAGCGATGCCCTGGCGTCGCAGCCAATCGAGCGTCATCTCGACGTACGGGCCTTCGTTCAGCAGCGCGACGTCGATGGTCGTGTCGCCGTCCGCGAGCGGCGCGGCCATGAGCAAGCTCGTGAGGTATTGGCTGGAGACCGCCTCGATGGTGGTGTTGCCGCCACGCAAACGCCCTTCCACGATCATCGGAGGGCAGCCGTTCCCGCGTGTAGACCATGCCTTTGCGCCAAGGTCGGTCAGCGACTTGGCGACGGGGCCACAGGGACGCCGCCGGATCTGGTCGTCGCCCGTCAATACGGCGGCCCCGGACCGCAGTAGGGAACAGGAGCCCGTGGCAATGCGCATCGTAGTGCCGCTGTTGCCGACGTCGATGACGTTGTCGGGAGCTTGGGGGACACCGCCGAATCCGTGAACGCGCCACGCGTCGGAGCCGATCTCGATGGTCGCGCCCAAGGCGCGATAGGCCACGATAGAGGCGCGGGCGTCTTCCGATTCGAGGGGACGCTCGATAACACTCTCGCCCTCGGCCAGTGACGCAATGGCAACGGCCCGGATGGTGTGCGATTTAGACCCCGGAATGACGGCGTCGCCGCGAAGTTGCGAGCGCCCGCAAACCAGATTTGTGCGGTGGGTAGGTTCCACTGTAGAAAGCCCCCTTGCAGCCTATTTTCCCCCAGAAGGCGTGATGATAGCCGTCATGAGAGGCGACAGTCAAAGGGATCGGGAAGGCTTGGGATGGGTTCGGACGGGAGCGGCTTCGCGTGGCCGCGGAGTGTGCGAAGCGCGAAGGCTCTCGGGTTCGACGGTAGCGGACGGAGAGGGGATGTCTGGATGCCTAGCATAAGACAACGTTGTCTGTTCTGAAAGAAACGAGGCAATCCAAAATCATGAAGTCGATTCCAGACGGGAGCGCCGCGGGCAGGGGTGAATCAAATCTCAAATCGATATTCTGTAAGTACTTACAAATAGTGTATTGACAAGAAGTCTCGCGTCGGGTTATCCTATGAATAAGTAGACAACGATGTCTATTCCGAATTGACAGGGTGCGAAGGCGAGTTTCGCCTTTTTCAGTTTTTCACACCGGGGTGCGTGGTTCGATTTCATGGCCATAGTGAAGACACGAGCGAAGAAGGTACCAGTCGGGAGCATGTCGCGCACGATGTTCGACGTGGCGCGGCGTGCGGGCGTGTCCGTCAAGACCGTCAGCCGCGTGGTCAATGGCGAGCGCGGGGTCAGCGAATCGACGCGTTTGCGCGTGACGCGCTTCATCGAGCAGCTCGGCTACTACCCCCACAAAGGCGCACGCAGTCTGCGCACGGAGCCTCGCGACTGCATCGGCGTGACGATTCCCGCGCCGGTCAATCAAGTTCCCGTCAGCGAAGTCTTCTTCGTCCGCTTGTTCGAGGCGTTCTACCGCATCTACGGCCGCCAGGGAAAATACCTGATCTTCGACCTCAACCCGTACCGGAAAGACACGCACATCTGCTATGCGCGAGGACTTTGGGAGCAGCGCTACTGGGGGTGTGTGCTCTGCGGGCCCCTGAAGCTCGGCGATACCACGCTCGTAAAGATCCACAATTCCGGCCACCCCTACCTTGCGATGGGGCGTCTGGATTCCTTGCCGGATTGTTCCAGCGCGACCGTGGATTATCACGAGGCATCGCGGCTCTCGACGGAGTATCTGCTTCGCATGGGGCACACGCGGATCGGTTTGCTCAAAGGGTTCGACGGATTTCAGTCGGGAGTGGACCGCGAGCAGGGATATGTCGAGACGCCTGAAGCGGCGGGCATACCCCACGTGCCGAGTCTGGTCAAGAACACGCGATTTTCACGGAATGACCTCGCCTCGAAGATACACCAGTTACTGACGGACCGGACCGTCACGGCCATGATCGACGCCAGCGGCGCGGAGAATGCCGAAGAGATCCGGGAAGGCTGCGCGCGGGCCGGGCGTGTCCTCGGAAAAGACATCGAGCTTGTCGCGTGGACCTACACCGCCAACGCCTCCGTGCTCCGCGAAGCGTGCGCCCATGTTTGGCTGCCGGTCTGGGAGTCCACCATCGACGGCCTTGAACAGTTTTCCTCGTGGTTCAGCGGAGAGACCTCGGGACCGGTGAAGGTGATGTACCAGCCCATTCTTTCAAAGACGAACGGGACCGAGGAAATGCCGAAGCCCATAACACTTTTTGGACTGCGCGACTAATGCGCATCTCCCCGAGATACCCCAACCGATCCGGAGCGCGAACCAGGACTTCCGGCATACGATAGCCATCTCGATTCTCTGTCCCACCCCCCCAAAAGAGGCTCCTCGGGTCTTCAAGATTTCCCGGGGAGCCTCTTCATTTGAGGCGCCCCATTGAAGCGCCTTTGACTTGCCTTTGCCTGGGGTGATAGCTTCGCGTCTCATTTGGGACGTTTCTCGGGGTTCTTACACGCCCCGCGGCATAAGGAATCGATGCAATGAAAGTACTTGTCACGGGCGGCGCCGGGTTTATCGGGTCGCATGTAGTGGATGCGTTTGTCGAAGCGGGGCACGACGTTGCGATTGTCGACAACCTCTCCACGGGAAAGCGCGAAAATATCAATCCGCGCGCTAAATTCTACGAAACGGATATTGCGTCCGACGGTTTGCGCGAAGCGGTGGCGGCCGAGCGCCCTCAGGCCATCGCCCACTTGGCCGCGCAGATCGACGTAACCAAGAGCGTCGGGGATCCCGCATTCGACGCGCGCATGAACATTCTGGGACTCATCAACGTGCTTGAATCATGCCGCCAATTCGACGTGAAGCGAATCGTGTTTTCTTCCACGGGCGGCGCGATCTACGGGGCGGCCAAGGACTATCCCGCGACGGAAGCGACGCGCCCCGAACCGCTCAGCCCCTATGCAACCAGCAAATTCGCGGGCGAAGAGTACATCAAGATGTACGGCCGCGTGCACGGCCTGACCTGGGTCGTGCTGCGCTACACGAACGTCTTCGGACCGCGCCAAGCGCCCCACGGCGAATGCGGCGTCTGCGCCGTGCTCACGGACCTGATGACGAAGGGCAAGCAGCCGACCCTCTACGGATTCGGCGAGCCCGTGCGCGACTATGTCTACGTGGGCGACGTGGCGCGGGCCAATCTCATGGCGCTCGCCAAAGGCGACAACGACACGTTCAACATCTGCTCCAGCGTGCCTTCAACGGTGCGCGAGATCTTCGACACGCTGCAGGCGCTGACGAATTTCAAGGAGGCCCCCGTCCTCAAGCCGCTACGCGCCGGCGAGGTCGAAAAGAGCCTTTGCTCGAACGCGAAGGCGCGCGAAGTCCTCGGCTGGCAACCAGCCGTCAATCTCAGGACCGGGCTTGAGGCCGTCCTCGCAACGTTAGGCACGACCGTCTGACGGTGACGGGCCGCGACTGGATCGCGTAGGACAAACGTCCGCTGTGGCATGGTCTCCGGACCGCGCCACTCCCGGCGACCGTGAAGGTCTTTCCCCTTGCGCTGTTTCTTCGCGTCCGTGCGCGTGCGTGTGAGACCGTCCCCATCGAAGGCGCGATCCTCCGCATCCACGACGGCGTCTACATCGA
>JBHEKO010000824.1:0-3252 GCA_041859475.1 Candidatus Hydrogenedentales bacterium | reverse complement strand
GGCTTTGCGTTGGACACGAACTCGTATGGGGCGCCGTAGCACACGCCGATCATTTGACCGGCCCAGGCTCCTTTGCACTTGTCCAGGAACGTGTCTTTTGAAATGGAAACCGTGGCTTGTTGCGCGGCGGCGGATGTCGCGAAGACCAGCACGGCAGACAGAATCGAGAGTGTCGAACGCATTTCAAGATCTCCTCAAATAGACCAGAAGCAAGAATGAATTCTACACGTTGGGCGATGCCAACCGCGACCATGCTCACGATGGGGCGTATGGGTAGGGCGCTTTCGGCAAAAACGCCTCTCGCCTCTTCTCGCGGGCGGCGGTCATCCGCCTGCATCCGAATCCGCCGTACTCTCCGACAGGCGCAACCTATTCATCCCTCTGCGGAGCAGCATCCACTGCACAATCAGGCTGAGGGCGACGAATACGGGCGTATACAGGAACGGCCAGGACGTTCCGTGACGCCCGGCAAGCTCGCCGAAGACCATCGATCCCGCGAAGCCTCCGATACCGACGAAGCTTTCGTGAATGGCGGCGCGGCGGTGCCGCAACGCCGGTTCGGCGACGCTGTAATAGAGGGACGCGAAGAACGACACCGCGCCGTTTGCGCCGACGATCAAGCAGCAAATCGCCATCACGAAGAGGCTGTTGGAAATTCCCAACACGAGGAAGGCCACCGCGGCGGCGACTTGCCACATCACGAGGATTCCGAACCGGTGGTGCCATGAATGGCGGTGGCCCATGTCGAGCGTGGTGATGATGCGCGATGCGTAGAGCATCAGGATTAGCCACGAGGTCTGCGTTGCCGCGCCGAGGTTGAGATGCTCCCACGTCATTCCTCCGAAGAATACGACGAGGTCTTGGGAAGCGACCAACTCGTGGATGCGCTTCGGAAAGACGGACCGCATCACGCCGACCATGGCCCATCCGATCATGTTGGCGATCCAGGTGCATTGGAGGTGCGCTTCGCTAATCGCGTTGTGGCTCGCGCGCGAGTCCAGCTCTTCCTGCGAAGACGTGCCGAAGCACGCGCGTTCGTGCGGCAGGGAGGCGACGAGCGCGAATGCGCCAATCGATGCAACAAACACAAGCACGAAGGGCAACGAATAGTGCATGTCGTAGAGGGGACCAGCCAGGAGCGGCGAGGTGGCCAGTCCAAGACTCCACGCGATGTTGTAGTGGGCGATGCGTCGCGAACGGAGGCGCAGATCGGGTTCGGAGCCGATCCAGGATTGGAGGGCGGGCCAATACAGGGCCATGCAGGTGATGCCCGCAACCGTTACCAAGGCGATGATGATGGGACTTCGGAAGAAGATGGCCGACGGGAAGATGAAGGCATAGCCCAGGCTGCCGGCCATGGCCCACGTGAGGCCGCTCTTGGCGCGGCCGACAAAGGTCGAGGAAAGCAGGCAGACTGCGCCGTAGCACGCGGATTGCAGCGCGGAAATCCACCCGGACATGCGCGCATCGCCCCCGAGATGGTCGAAGATAAAAAACGGGAGCGCCGCGAATCCGGAGGATACGGCGAAGTCGAGAAGGAATGCGGCAAGATAACAACGGTGATGCGGTTTCAACATAACCGGAGGAGTGTACGGGGCGCGCCGGAGAAGGTCAACACACCGGCGAGCGCGATGCACAAGGGAGTGCGGGGGATACGCCACGAATCGTGGGTAATTCTCAAGCAGCTCGAAAATCCGGAGCAACATAGCCGCAACCAAAGCATGAAGAAGGAGCGGAATTCAGTGTCCCTGATTTCCGCGGTGTGACACCCACGAAAACACGAAGAAGACTCGGTTCGAGGCGTCGCCCTGACAACCAGAGAGCAGACCTTAACTCTTGACGTCAACTTCCGGCCAGCCTTTCGGCTCCGGAACTTGTCCTGATTCTTGGTGTCCCGGTGTAGTGGCGAATTCTCCGGAGGTTTCCACCACCAAGTCGCCAAGATCACCAAGAATCAATCCGTCGTTACAATTGAAATTCGAATGCATCGCGCTTCTTCTGTCCGAACTCTGCCCCACATCTACTCGGAAAACGCAAACAAATAGAGTTCCCCCCGGACGAGGTGCATGTACAATCGCACCGGCGTGCCTGCCAGCTTGGAGATGTCACTGTATCGTCGGCTTCCAGCCGGCTCTCCGGCCACTACTCTTGCTCCGATTCTTGGTGATCTTGGTGCCCTTGGTGGTGAACTTCCAGGAGAGACTTGACGCTCCATCCTTATGTTCATCCGTGAAGCAACTTCCATCTATAAGTGTCAGGTCGTTGCATTGGGGCCACGAGGACGCGCGCGAGCACGCTGCTCCTTCATGTGCGAAACGAGGGTGTTGCGGATCGCGATGAACTGGAACGCGCGGAAATGCCGAAGCCTGTTCTTGCCGCGATAGATCGCATAGAACCCAAAAGGGACGGGGAACGAAATGGGAGTGCGCATTCGGAGATGGCAGAAGACCATCGGCAGAGGCATGCTGTGGGGGAGCATTCACAGACAGGATTCACATGATTCACAAGATGAGGCAGGATGGAGAAGAAAAGGCGCTTGCGGGTCGGCGCGCGAGACGAGGAATTAGCGGAGTGTTTGCGCAATACTACTTATGTAATGCATAGTATGTCCCCAAATTTCCGTCCCCAAATTTCCCCCGAATTTCCTGTCCCCGAATTTCCGGTAAATGCTTCCCATTGAGTTACTAATCTCCGTATGTGTTGCTTTCGCGGAAGTAGGCCATTTCTCCATCGATCCCTGCCGCGTAGACTATGAGCGTCCCCGGCGAAACTGGCGTTACCCCATGGTTGCCCACTTCATTGGCGTACTTCTTCATTAAGGACCCTAACGACACGACAGAGAATAGTGAGTTTCCGTTCCGCATGTCGTCTACGGTTCCAAGCAAGATATCGAACCCGCTCCTAGTCTTGAGTGTATTCAGGTATTCAACGGAGAACGTGTAGCTTTCCGGACTCTCTCCATGCGAAATACACCAAGCTAGGAGTATGTCATTGATTTGCCGTTCAAGTCGGACCGCGTTGCCCCTAAGCTTCCGATTGGTCGATACGAATTCGTTAAGAAACAGCTTGAGCACCGCGGAGTACCACGAATATGGGTCTTGTACTTTTTCGCGGTCTGTGGCCGGACCCCTGGCCCAAAGCGGGGATCCTACCTCGTCGTAACCGTGGTAAAGAAGAAACTTTAAATCGTCCAGGAGAAGGTTAAGCATTTGTGACGCTACCATCATGTTTTCGAGTTTCGAGATGTTCTGG
>JBHEKO010000751.1:0-3734 GCA_041859475.1 Candidatus Hydrogenedentales bacterium | reverse complement strand
CAGCCCAAACCCGTAGCCGATCGCGAGGTTCATCCCTCCCGGCAAACTCTTGCTCATGATGTCCGTTCGGAACACCGCCAGAAAGATGAAACCGCCGTACAACACAACGTAGACGGCAAACAGAATCAGCCCATACCGCGCATTTCTGCTGACCAGATGCGGATGGTCCTCATGGTGAACATGCATAGCCCAGGACTCCCGGTGTTACTCGCCTTGCAGTGGCGGCGGTAGTAAACAGGAAGCGACGGTGGGTGTCAAGGGGGAAAAAGTGACGTACGGGCGTGTCACAAAGATGAGAAGCATGGTACGCCTCAAATATACTGGGGAATAAGACGGATCGGTCGGATTGGTCGGATCCGTCCTATGGGGCGGAAGGACGGAAATGGGCTTGAGCAAAGAGCCAGTTCTTCATCTGGCGTGAGGTGAGAGGGTGTGTGCCTGAGGGTGTGTGCCTGAGGGTGTGTGCCTGAGGCTGTGTGTCTGAGGGCGTGAGTCTGACGCTGTGAGTCTGAGGGCGTGAGTCTGACGCTGTGTCGCCGCTCTTTGCTTCTTTACCTCGAAGAGGTAGCGCCTCCTAAGCCCAGGGTTGGCCCACCGAAGCGATAGCGAAGGCGGGGCTACCCTGGGGTCACGATCACCCCAGGAACGGCAAGTCTGAAGGACTTGCGGCCTTCGCCTGTGATTGGAGGAGACCAATCAGGAGATTGGCGCTCCCGCGATGACGCGAGGCCAATGCCACAACCCTTTCAGGGTTGAGAGAGCGAGGGCCATCGTTCCCGTAGGTAGCGGCGCTCCGTCTTGACGACTTCGCGCCGCAACCTACGGCTAACGAGGCATAACGCCTTCGGCGTAAAGAGGGACGCGGAAGTCACGAAAATCTGTGTCTCTTGGACGTTACGCCACGCTTCCGGTTACGCAGCGTTTCCGGCCTTGCTTCCTTACCTCGGCGTTACGCCACGCTTTCGGTTACGCCCCGCATCCGGTCTTGCCTCTTTGCCTCGGCGTAACGCCCCGCTTCCGATTACGCCACGCATCTGGCCTTGCTTCTTTACCTCGAAGAGGTAGCGCCTCCTAAGCCCCAGGTTGGCCGGCGGAGTCGCTAGACGGAGCCGGCCTACCTGGCGTTACCAACCTCCTTAATTTGACAACCCGGTACGGGTTGCGGTCTTCCCTCGGATCTCACCTTCTATTCACTCACACAAACCAAAACGCGGCGCTATTGATCCCCAACAATAGACTTATATATTCTTCCTTCACGCAACACAGGATGGGATGACCCATGGCGCAATCCCTATCGGCTCTCTACGTTCATCTAACTTGGTCCACAAAAGACCGCGTTCCCTTTCTGCGCGAACCTACTCTTCGCAAACTACTCCATGCCTACCTGGGCGCAACGTCGCGCAACCTCGACAGCCCTTCGGCGGTCGTTGGCGGTGCTGAGGACCACATTCACATACTCGCGCGAATGGCCCGGTCCATCACGGTCGCTGACTGGGTAAAGGAATTGAAACGCGTTTCGTCCGTGTGGATAAAGTCGCAGGATAGAGGACTGTACGCGTTTCATTGGCAAGGAGGCTATGCCGCATTTTCGGTCAGCCCGTCGAATCTGGAGCAGGTAGCAAACTACGTGGCGGACCAAGAGAGGCATCATAAGAAGATGACGTTTCAGGATGAACTGCGAGCGTTGCTAAAGAGACACGGGATCGCGTGGGATGAACGGTACATTTGGGACTAATGCCACAACCCTTTCAGGGTTGCCAGAGGGAGGGTCATCGTTCCCGTAGGTAGCGCCGCTTCGTCTTGAGGACTTCGCGCCGCAACCTACGGCTAACGAGGCATAACGCCTTCGGCGTAAAGAGGGACGCTGAAGTCACGAGAATCTGTGTCTCTTGGGCCAGCACAAGTAGGGCAAGTGCTCTGGGCAAATATTAATTGGGCCAGCACAAGTAGGGCAAGTGCGCTTGGGCAAGTATCAATTGGGCAATTACAACGTAGGCAAGTACAACTTAGGCAAACACCAGCTGGGCAAACTCCAGTTCAAAAAGTGCCGATCCGCAAATGAGCATCTACGATTCACTTGCCGGTTCTCGTGCCGAAACGCCCACTCCCACTTTCCTGATGCACACTCCTGGAATATCCGTTTGCAGTCAGAAAACACCCACCGATGATGGTGGTATAATAGGTCAGAGAAGACCACTCGCGGGAGTAAGCGCGCATGAATTCCGACGCTGATGAGCGCCAACAAACGCCTCGACCCTACAGGGGATTCTTCTCGATTCCGGGTGGTTTCCTTGGGCCACTGCGATTGGCATTCTTCTTGTTCATGCCTTTCATCGTGCTATCGACGATACTCACGTTCTACGTTGGTCCCATTCGCGGAGACAAGGTCAGAGGGCGCTTCCCGTCCAAAACTCCGCTCAGTGAGGTGCGCTTCGTGCTCTGCAATGAAGGGCGCTTGTTCACCGAATTGACGGAAGAGTACGACAAAGTACTCGAACCGTTCGTTGAGTCCGATTCCGACCTCGCTCTACTCGACGAAGGATTCATGAACACGCGCTTGGATAGGTCCATTCAAGACCGTGTCTTTGCCTCCATCCGCGAGAAAGCCGGAGACGTCTACAGCGTTCTTCTTCTCGACGGCTTCATCTGTCGCAGCAATACGTTGCGCGGAACAGCCGTGATCTCTTCGGGGGACGGGTACAGAGGATTTGTCGGCGCGCTCGACGAATATCCGCGCGAATTGACGTGGCGGGGTTCGGACCGGCAGGTGTGCGGTCTATCATTCAAGGGGACCGTCGGTATCCTTGGCGGTATCGCTCCCTCCAAACCCAGCCCGCGGAGTGACGATGACGAAATAGTGCGCGAGGCATGTTCCTTTCTGAGCCTCTCAAATGGACACCTGCAATTCACGTGGGATGTGTATTGCCGCTTTCCGAACGACAAGGGTGTACTTGCTGTCGTGCGAGACAACAGCACAGGCAACGAGTTCTTACAGCCTATGATGAAATCGGGCAGCACGTGGCTGCCATTGTCTATGAAGAGGACGACAGGGGAAGAGTACGGCAATTTTGAATACTTAACCGCGAACCCGCAGAGCGGTTTCTATATGACTGCACCGCAACTATTCGTGCTTCCGGACATCGACGGAAATGGCGCCGATGAAATCCTGGTTACGTCAGAAATTGTCAATATCCTCTTTTCAATCGAACCGTCGAGCAAGACCGGCGAGACGGAATCTGGTACCGCGCCGTACATCTTGCGAGAAGTGAGAAGGCTATCGTTTGCGGTGTAAACGGCGATCCAATTCTCGCGAAGCGGGCTGGCAGCAAAAGCAAACGCCGGGCAAAACCGGACGACTGTCCGATTCCACCCGGCGTTGATCTATTTCTTACTGCAACACCGCTCCGGTGTTGGCGCTGGTGACCATGCGCTGGTAGCGCTTGAGCCAGCCCGTGAGATGGCGGTCGGGTGCGGCGGTGGCTGCTTTCCTGCGGGCATCGAGTTCCGCGTCGGATAGCTTGACGTTCAGCTTGCGCGCGGGGATGTCGATCTCGATGATGTCGCCGTTGCGAATGAGGCCGATGGGGCCGCCGTCGGCGGCTTCGGGGCTGACGTGGCCGATGCAGGCGCCGCGCGTGCCGCCCGAGAAGCGTCCGTCCGTGATGAGGCTGACGGATTTACCGAGGCCTTTGCCCATGACCGCGGACGTGGGCGACAGCATTTCGCGCATGCCG
>JBHEKO010000527.1:0-2933 GCA_041859475.1 Candidatus Hydrogenedentales bacterium | reverse complement strand
GACGGTACTTCCGTCGCATGAGGCGCTCGCAGTATAGACGGAGCAAGGGGGCCAGTCCAAACGGCAAGGCCCGAAACGAACCAAGCGCGAGGACTCCCGGCAACCGCAAAGCTCTTGCCGACCCACAAGACGTTCGGCCCCCTTTTGCTCCCTTACGTCCCCTTACGCCCCACTGACGTCCGGCAACCTCCCTCAACTCCTCTTACGTCTTTTTGGTCCCCTAGGTCTTTTTGGTCCTCTTACGTCCTTTTGGTCCTCTTACGTCCTTTTGGTCCTCTTACGTCCTTTTGGTCCTCTTACGTCCTTTTGGTCCTTTAGGTCCCTTAGGTCCCTTAACTTACCCAACAGCCCCGACCTCCCCCCAAACGCCCTGCTTTACCCTCAGCCCCACTATTCTCTCGACAAATTGTAAATAATTTCCTATTATTAACACCATGTCGTGATAAAGTTCACGATTGGCTTGATTTGAACGCCCTCCTTGTGATAAACTTGCTGTGAATCTATTCACAGCGTGACGCTGTTCACAGAATCACGCAAAAGGGGGTCCGTGCTGCCCACTACCTCGGATAAGACCATCGGGCGACTCAGCCTGTATCGGCGCCTCTTGCAGGGCTTTCAGGCGGATGGCGTCCGGTATATCTACTCGCATCAGCTCGCGGGATTGGCTGGCGTTACCCCCGCGCAAGTGCGACGCGACATCATGGCCCTGGGGTACGCGGGGAGTCCAGCCCGCGGCTACCACGTGGAAGAGCTACTGGAGAGCATTGGACATTTCCTGGACGATTCCGACGTGCAGCCCGTGGGCTTGCTCGGCTTAGGCAACCTGGGCCGCGCCTTGCTGGCCTACATGTCGGGCCGCGCTTCGCGGTACTCCGTCGTGGCGGCCTTCGACACGGATCCAATGAAGGCCGGGCGCGTCATCCACGGCTGCCGCTGTTACGCGGTGGACGCGATGAAGCAGGTCATGGAAGACCAGCAGATACGCATGGCGATTCTGGCGGTGCCCGCGGAGGTGGCGCAGGATTCGGCCGCACGGCTTTGCGAAATGGGCGTAACCGGGATTCTCAACTTCGCTCCGGTGAGGTTGTGGGTGCCCGAGCACGTATATGTGGAAGACATCGATTTGACCACCGCGTTGGAGCGCGTGGCGTATCACGCGCGACGGCGGGCGACTATGAAAGAGAGTGTGAAATGACCGCTACTGCCTTGGAAAGACCTCGTGACGCAATCGACGATATTCTGGACGCATATCCGAACGCGGGGCGCGAGGCGCTCATCCCAATCCTACAGGACGTGCAGGATCGGGATGGTTTCCTCTCGCGGCAATCCATCGCCCGCATTGGCGAACACCTGGGTCTTGCGTCCAGCAAGATCTACGGCGTCGCGACCTTCTACAACCAATTCCGTTTCCAGCCGCTCGGCAAGCAGCACATCCAAGTCTGCCGCGGAACGGCCTGCCACGTGAAAGGCTCGCTGAACATTCTCGACGCCATACGCCACGAACTAAGAATCGAACCCGGCCAAACGTCGAAAGACGGCCAGTTCAGTCTTGAAGTCGTCGCGTGCATCGGCGCATGCGGGCTGGCGCCCGTCATTTGCGTCAACGGCGAATTCCACGCCGCCTTGACCACGGCGATGGTGCGTCAAATCCTCGACGAAATGCGGGAAGGGGCGCAGTCATAATGTTCGACGAACTCCGAGACCAAATCTGCGAACACTGCTGGCACGGCGTGGAGCGCCCTTGCCCCGATCTCGTGACCTGCCTCACCCAAGGCCCCGTTTGCCACGAAGACAAAGCCGTCGCCAAAACGCGCAAAGAACTCACCAAGAGCCTTCGGCGCGAACGTCTGACCAAGACCACCATTTTCGTGGGCGCCGGCACGTGCGGCCTTGGCGCCGGCGCGGGCAAAACCCTCACCGCCGTCCGTACCTACCTTGCCCGCCACAACACCCAAGCCGACATCGTGGAAGTCGGCTGCATCGGCCTGTGCTCCGCGGAGCCCCTGGTCGACGTGCAGCTTCCCGGCATGACGCGCATCTCGTTCCAAGGCGTCACTGCCGACAAAGTGGACGGCCTCCTCGACGCCGTATTGAAAGGCGATCTGCCCGACTCAAGCATGATCCTCGGCCAATTCCGAGCCAACGAATTGACGACGTGGGACAATGCCGTCTTCCTCGATCAGCACCCCTTCTTCGCGCCGCAAACGCGGTGGGTGCTCGCCAATTGCGGCATCATCGATCCCTCGTCCATCGACGAGTACATCGCCCGCGGCGGCTATGAAGCCCTCGCAAACACCCTGCGCACCAAGACCCGCCAGGACGTCTGCGATGCCGTCGAGAAAAGCGGACTTCGGGGCCGTGGCGGCGGCGGTTTCCCAACCGGCAGAAAGTGGAAATTCGCCCTGGCCGCCGAGAGCGAACAGAAATACCTGATCTGCAACGCCGACGAAGGCGACCCGGGCGCATTCATGGACCGCGCCGTCATCGAAGGCGACCCGCACCGCATGCTCGAAGGCATGGCCATTGCCGCCTACGCCATCGGCGCGACCAAGGCCTACGTGTACATCCGCGCGGAGTACCCCCTGGCCATCGCACGGCTCAAGCACGCCATCGCGCAAGCCGAAGCCTACGGCCTCCTGGGCGACAACATTCTCGACAGCGGCTTCAATCTGCACATCATCATCAAGAAGGGCGCAGGCGCCTTCGTGTGCGGCGAAGAGACGGCACTGATCAACAGCGTAGAAGGCAAGCGCGGCATGCCGCGTCCGCGTCCGCCATTTCCGGCCGTGCGTGGTCTGTTCGACAAACCCACCGTCATCAACAACGTCGAGACGATGGCCAACATCCCCGGCATCCTCGCGAAGGGATCGGACGCGTTCGCGGCCGTCGGCACCGAAGGAAGCAAAGGGACCAAGGTCTTCGCGCTGTCTGGC
>JBHEKO010000644.1:0-2618 GCA_041859475.1 Candidatus Hydrogenedentales bacterium | reverse complement strand
TTCATGGAAAGAGTCGAGGCGTTTTTCGGGTGGCTCAGTGGGGTAGCATGGGGCCCGCCCATGCTCATCCTCTTGTGCGGAACGCACCTCTATCTGACATTTCGCTTGCGGTTCATCCAGCGCTACATCTTCAAGGCCATTAAACTGTCCTTCGAACGCACCCCCGACGCCGTCGGGGATATCAGCCATTTCGGGGCGCTGATGACCGCGCTCGCCGCGACCATCGGCACCGGCAACATCGTCGGCGTCGCGACCGCCGTCTCGCTGGGTGGCCCGGGGGCCGTTTTGTGGATGTGGCTTACCGGTGTGTTCGGCATCGCCACGAAATACGGCGAGGCCGTCCTTGCCGTCAAATACCGCGTCAAGAACACCAAAGGCGAGATGGCGGGCGGTCCTATGTACGCCCTTGAGCGCGGGCTCGGCATGAAGTGGCTCGCCGTGGTCTTCGCCGTCTTCACCGTCATCGCCTCATTCGGCATCGGCAATATGACCCAAGCCAACTCGGTTGCCGACATGGTCCGCAACAGTCTTGGCGTGCCCACGTGGATTACCGGACTCGCCATGGCCGGATTGACGGCCTTGGTGATTCTCGGCGGTATCCGGTCCATTGCCCGATTCTGTGCCTTCCTTGTCCCGATCATGGCCATCGGCTACGTCATCGGCTGCGCCACACTGCTGGTCATGCATGCCTCGACGTTGCCCGACACAATCATTCTCATTCTCAAGAGCGCCTTTAACGGTCACGCTGCCGCGGGTGGTTTTGCCGGCGCCGGCGTGATGGCCGCCATGCGGTACGGCGTCGCGCGCGGCCTGTTCTCCAACGAATCCGGCCTCGGCAGCGCCCCCATCGTCGCCGCCGCCGCCCAAACGCACAATCCCGTGCGGCAAGCCCTCGTCTCCTCCACTGGCACCTTCTGGGACACCGTCGTCGTGTGCCTCATGACGGGACTCGTTATCGTGAATTCCGGCGACTGGCAGTCCGGACTTAAAGGCACTGCATTGACGCAGTCGGCATTCAGCCACATCCACGCCTTTGGTCCAATCATCTTGACCTTTGGCCTGTTGACCTTTGTGTTCTCGACCATCCTCGGATGGTCGTACTACGGCGAGAAAGCCTGCGAGTACCTGGTGGGCACGAAAGCGGTCCTGCCCTATCGTCTACTGTGGGTTGTATTCGTCATAGTCGGTTCAACCGTGAAACTGCAAGTGGTTTGGGATTTCTCCGACGTGGCCAACGCCTGCATGGCCATTCCAAATCTGATTTCACTGTTGCTGTTGTCGCACGTAATTGTTTCCGAAACGAAAGCGCACCTCTGGGACGATCCGGCCTTGGTCAACGCGAAATCGAATTCCGCGTGACGCCGCCTGCCCAAGGACGCCGTATAACGAAATAGGAGAAGACGAACAATGAGTACCGGAGATAGAGCAGCCTGGCTGAAGGCCAGCGGGTCCGTGTGCGCCCGCACCGACATCGCCCCGCAGCGCCCGTACCGGATGGTTCTGCTTGGAGCCCCAGGCGTAGGCAAAGGGACCCAAGCCGAACTTATCAGCGAACGGCTGCATGCGTGTCAATTGTCCACCGGCGACGTGTTTCGCGCGGCCTCGTGCGACGGAGCCGATTCCCTGAGCGCCGCATTGCAGGAAGCCATGGACAGCATGAAGGCCGGCCGCTTGGTGTCCGACGACACCGTCATCGAGATGGTCCATGAACGCAGCCATTGTCTGTCGTGCCGGTTTGGATTCCTGCTCGACGGGTTCCCTCGCACGGTCCATCAAGCCGAAGCCCTCGGAACCATGCTCGAAGAACTGGACGTAAAACTGGACGCCGTGCTGAACTACACCCTGCCCATCGACGACGTCGTGAAGCGCCTCAGCGGACGGCGCACCTGCCGCGCCTGCAAGACCACCTTCCACCTCGAAGGCAAACCCCCAAAGGTGGCCGGCATCTGCGACAAATGCGGCGGCGAGTTGTATCAACGCGACGACGACCAGCCCGAATCCATCCGCACACGGTTGCAGGCCTACGCCGAAAGCACCGCGCCCCTGGCCGCGTACTACGATAGCAAAGGCCTGCTCTGCACCATCTCCGCCGACGGCGATCCCGAAACCGTCTTCGGGCGCACGACCAAAGCGCTTCAAGAGATGCTCGGCACAACCATGGACTAGCGCGATTAGCAAGACCGTAAGACAAGGCTGCGCACGGCAAGCCCATGTCGCGCGCAGCTTTTCTTCTTCTGCTGCTTTCTTGATTCTGCACCGCCGCCATCCTTTTGTGGAGGCTGTGTTCACCCGTTGGTCAAGGCGTAGCCGGTCTTCGCCTAACGATATGCATCCCGGCGGTCATCGACCGACACCAGGAAGACGGTCCGGCCGGCTTGGTCGACAAGGTAGAAGATCCAGTGAAACTCGTACTTCGTCCCGTTTTTCCTCATCCCCCAACCTCCTTGGTTCCCGCGCCTAGATTTGCCATGTGGGCGATTGCAGCAGAGCACAAGTCGATGTAGGATAGTACCGACTATCGGCGATGAGATAGAGGTGGCTCTGGGCGGGGAGAACGAAGCTCGGCAGTTGCTTCAGACAACCTTATCCGCACCGTGATGCCAAAAGACATAGGCAGT
>JBHEKO010000020.1:0-6768 GCA_041859475.1 Candidatus Hydrogenedentales bacterium | reverse complement strand
GCGAGGCTTTGCTTCTTCCCCCCGCCCCTTCGATCACGCGGCGGCGCAACTCGCGCGGGGTTAATCGTGTTGCTGCTTCTTTACTCATCTCGGGTGCATTCTGGACTGCGGATGTCGCTGGTGCCGGGGCAAATCGGGACGGAGAAGCTACGCGCTTCGTCCGGCGCGACAACGGCGTGAATGGCAATGCGCTCTCAAGGGGTTCGTCGGCGGGAGTCTGGCGCGGAGAAACGGCCTCCACGACCACAACAGGCGTTACGGCGGCAGTCTCCTGTGCGCCACGAATCGCCGGTTCAGCTTGATTGACTGAAGACACCTGCTGTGGGGAAGCCGGCTCCGCGGCGCGGCGCAACTCCCATGTGGCAGGCTGCCGGGCCTGAACCGGCTCGGCGGCTATCGCAATCACTTCGACCGGCTGAGCCTGCATTGGACGCGACGCTGCCGCCGCGGGCACGATTATTGGCGATTGCACGGGTTCTGGTTGCGGCGTCGGAACCGGCTGCACCTCAAGCACAACGGCAGGCTGCTTGGGCAATTCGGGCGGCGGAAACTCCGCAAATTCTCTGTGAAGCTCGGACACGAGCGCAGGGGATGCCTCTTCCGGTTCCTCAAGACTCGAGGGGGAATACAACAGGCTCTCGCGCAAGGTCGCTTCCCTGGCTTCGACGGGCGATTCCTCGACAATCTCGCTCTCCAACTGAGCCAGCGCTTCGGATTCCGTCAGCTCTCCAAGCTGAACGCGCGCCTTGATTGCCCTCTTGCTCAATGGACGATTGCGGCTCTGCCGCTCAAGCTTGGGACCGATTCTCCTCACATGGCGCACGTTTACTTGGGGCCGCGAACCGGATGCCGCACCGCGCGGATGCACCTCCACCCCCTCATCTCCGCCGCCAGTCTTAAAAGCCTCGCTCGAAGCGCCCTCTTCTTCCACAACTTCAACGACGAGCGATGACTCCTCAACTTCCTGCGTGTCATCCGCTTCGTCTTGTGGCAACGCGTCGGCGGAATCTTCCACTGTCGCGGGCTCTATGGCGCGCTCGAAATAGAATGGCTGAGCCTGAACGGCTTCTGCCTGCACCGGCGGTGTCACAGGGGGCGCTGGTTGAGGTTCGGGTTCGGGTGTTTGCTGAACCATCGTCGATGCCGCAGGTTCACTCGGGGCTGCCGTGTCCTGCTCCGGAGCCCGCTGGAGCTGTTCCGCTTTGGCTTCCGTCATCTGGCGCGCCAAGTCCAGAAGTCTATCAATCTGAAAATAACGGTCGCGAAGCCGCTGCCGTTCCTCGGGGTCCGTGACAACATCGAACCGAGCGCGGATCTCTCCCGCTTCGCGCAGCAATTGCGTCGCGATGAGAGTCCAGTCATTAGGTTCGGGTTGTGTCATCCCACCGCGACCTCACTTCGACAGCCTCAACGAGTTCGGTAAATGCAGCGATTCCAAGATCTTGTATTGCCTTATGCTCGCAGCTAGGCGGTTCTCAATCCAGCAACAAGAAATCCCCTTCTTGTCTTGCGTTCCAAGCCAAACCTCCGCAATGCCGAAGAAATTTGTTGGCTCACTACCGGACTGATTGGACCTCACCTCCAAAATGTCACAGAAGCGATTATAGTGAAAACAGAGTCATTTTGGCAACTACAAACGCGGATTGTTTTGCGTTCGGCCGTTGTTAACGTCAAAAGTGGCTCGATTTGAGGCGACTGCGGCCTGGAATAACCTGCGCTGCCGTCGCTGGAAAGTGCGCCACCCCTGGCCGTAACCCGGTCAGGGACCATGCAAGGCTGTCCGGCGCGGATTCCGTGTCGCATTATGGGTGACTAGGCCGTGTTTCGTCCCCATTCCAGATTGACTCATCTGCTTTCGCTGCTGTTCGTGACGCTTTACATCGTGGCGTCCGGCCGCAATCTCGTGCCCGGACTCTGCGCGACGCAACGAGCCGTGGAGTCTTGTTGCGCAAAAAGTGCCGATGAAAGCCCGAAATATCCCCGTTCGGTGCATTCCCCGCGCCCAAAGCATCCCAAATGCGGACTCTGCAACTTGGTCCTGGCGACCGTACAACCCTCCAAGCAGGTCGTGCTGCCTGTTATTTCCGCCCCCGCCCGCCACATTCTCGTCTCCGCTGAAACCGATTATCACACCCCGGAAGTCTGCAACCTCTCACGGCCCAGGGATCCCCCGCACGCATTCGCCTGATACCGCCTGCTTTGTGGCATTGGTCGCCCCGCCGTGCGGGGTAACCGATATCCCGACCCTCTATCGCTATAGGTCTGTCAAAACGAATCTCCAGACCCGCAATCTTCGTGTCTGGATTACCTAGGAGTACTCTTTGTGAAACGCAGTGGATTCACACTGATTGAACTGCTTGTGGTCATTGCCATCATCGGCATGCTGGCCGCAATCTTGCTTCCTGCCTTGGCGCGCGCCCGGGAAGCGGCCCGCCGGGCAAGCTGCCAAAACAACCTGAAACAGATGGGCGTCGTGTACAAGATGTACGCGGGAGAGAGCACCGGTGCGAAGTTTCCGCCGATACGGGCAACGCGATGCAATGGCGACCCGGTCCTGTTCGACCAGATGGCCGATGTCACTTGTCTGTACCCGGAATACCTCACCGACCTTGCCGTGCTCATTTGCCCCAGCGGCGTCTCCGTGGGAACTCCCGAGGAGTTGTGGGATGTCCGCCCCAACAACAGCCCCGTGGGCATGGCGATGATGCCGGAAATGTCGCCCCTCGGCGACATGCTCACCGGTAACGGGATCGTCGAGCCGTGCGAGGTCACCGGGGCGGTGCCCTATTCCTATCTCGGATGGGCCTTGCCCGATGCGATGACGCAACTCCCAAGCACCATGCCCCTGATGAACAACATCGATGCCTATGCCATGCAGTGGGAAATGAACACCGAAGCCGCGTATGAATGCGCCGATAACGACTGGGATCTCGCAATGCCGCTGAACGGCTTCGAAGTCGTCTACCGCCTGCGCGAAGGCATCGAGCGGTTCTTCATCTCGGATATCAATAACCCCGCCGCGGACAGCGTGGCGCAGTCGCAGCTCGCGGTCATGTGGGATGCCATCGCCTCCGGGGCCAAAATGTTCAACCACGTCCCCGGCGGCGCCAATGTCCTGTATATGGACGGGCACGTCGGTTTCACCCGGTGGCTCAGCGGCGCCGGCGAGTTTCCACTCAACACGGCGGGGCTTGCCTTCCACAAAGCAAACCACATGCTCAACGGAACGCACATGTAGCCTTGTCGCTTGCTCTCTTGTCCTCAGCCGAGCCGCCATCGGAGATTCCGGTGGCGGCTCGCGCCGCTCCTCCCCCGTAACGCTGGCTTCCAGCCGGCCTCCCTCCTCCGTAACGCTTGCTTCCAGCCGGCCTCCCCTCCCCCGTAGCGCTAGCTTCCAGCCGGCATCCCCGTACCCACGCATGCGGCCTACTCTGGTAGAATGCGGCCCCAAACAAGGAGGGCCGCTGAACGTGACTCGGATATCCGACGACCTTACCGAGAATGAAGCACTGCCCTGGCGGCATGGGTTCGGCGACCTTACTCGCCGCGTTCTCGGCTGGATGCTGCTCGTATCCCTCTTGCCCTTGGTCATCATGGCAGCCCAAGGCTATCACTGCGGCATGCAGGCCATCATGGATAAGACGCACGATCAGTTGCTTTCGCAACTTGACTCCCGCCGCGCGCTCCTCGAAACGTGGGCAAATCAGCGCTTCAGCGAGCTGGATATCCTCGCGACGTCTCCTTCCGTGGCCCGGTGTTGCGCGCATTTCTCCCAACTCAGCGAAGAAGAAATCGACGCCGAAGTCACGGCTATGCTCCGTGGAATTGTCGGGCGGGTCGATGCGTACGACAGCATTACCGTATACGACGGCGCCTTGAACACGATTGCCAGCGTCAAACACGACAGCGTGAAGAAGGACACCCCGGTTATCCCCGAGAAGCGCGCCGACATGCAGAGTGGCGAATTGATCTGGTTTGGTGCTCCGCGCATTTCTCTCGACAATTCGACGACCGTCCCGATGTTGCGCGTGCTGCGCAATGCCCAGGGAAAGGACATCGGCGCCATCAGCGCCACCCTCAACCTGAGCCGTTCCGTGGGGCCGCTCCTGCTCGAACCTCTGTCCAGGGCCAAGCGGCCCGGAGCCTACTTGATTGCCGCCGACAAGACCATCCTGGTCGGCACGGATGCCGTGAACGGACGGCGAGTCAAGCGCCTCTCCACGGCGGTCAATCTCCCCGATGCCGCGGTCGGCGACGGACGCCATGAGTTCCGGGACGCATCGAAGTGGAGTGCCGCCGAGGCGGTTGCCCGCACACCGTGGACGTTGGTCGTCGAACTCGACTTTGTCGAAGCCACCGCGTGGCTGCGTGTCTTGCTGCACCGCACCGTGATCACGGGGTCAATTACGCTCGTCGTGTTGGTATTTCTCGCCCTGTGGATTTCGCGCCGTCTCGGTGCGCCCTTGCGGCAATTGGCGCTCGTCGCCCAACATATCAGCGCGGGCAACGTCGATGAGCGCGTCCCTCCCATGGATGGCTCCGAGGCCGAGGCTGTGCGCGTCGCCGTCAATCAGATGCTCAACGAACTTAAGGAGAAGCAGGAACAGTTGGTCCGAACCGCGACACTCGCGTCGGTTGGCGAACTGAGTTCAAGCATCGTGCACGAAATGCGCAATCCCCTTTCTTCGATCAAGATGAATATTCAGGGGCTCCGGCACGACCTCGATCAAATCCCCTCGGGCCGCGAGCTGGCGGATATTGCCGACGCCCAAGTGAAACGCCTGGAAGGCATGCTCGACGATCTGCTGCAATACGGCCGGCCCATCGCCGTCAATCGCCAACCGAAGAAATTCCGCGAACTCGCCGACGCCGCCATCGCCGTCGTCCAAGAACAGGCCCGCGCCAAGCACATCCATATCGCGTTGGACGATCAACTCCTCAAAGCGCGATTGAACGTAGACCCCGAGTTGATGTGCCGCGCCCTCACCAATCTCCTGGCGAATGCCATCCAGGCGTCTCCCGAGGATTCGAACATCGTCCTCGGTTGCTCGCGAGAAACGCTGTGGTCCGATAAGGCAAGCGTCTTCGTCCAAGACCAAGGACCGGGGCTCTCCGAAGAAGCCGCCGGCCGCATCTTCAAGCCGTTCTTCACCACGAAGCCCAACGGGGCAGGCCTTGGCCTGGCTAATGTAAAGAAGATCGTCGACCTCCACGGAGGCGCCGTTACGACAGGCAATCTCGCGTCGGGCGGCGCGGTCTTCACCATGACCCTTCCGGTCCACGGAGGAGAGGACTAGTGCGAGTGCTTGCGGTAGACGACGACCAGGCTTTGTGCCGGTCGTTGCAGATTCACCTCGAACGGCAAGGCCATACCGTCACGTGTGTGCATACGGTCTCCGACGCGCTTGCCCAACTTCAACAAGCGGTGCCGGATCTGGCGTTCGTCGATTTGAAACTGCCCGACAAATCCGGCCTGGAAGTGTTGCGCCACATCCAAGAACATGCCTTGCCCTGCCTCGCCGTGATGATCACCGGCACGCAGGATATGAAGGCCACCATTGAGGCCGTGCGCCTGGGCGCATTCGACTACATTCGCAAGCCGCTCGATCTGGATGCCGTTCTACTGACCGTGGAAAAGGCCAGTCAACACCTGCGTTCCACGCCGCGCAAAGCCGTCTCCGAAATCTCCCCCGACGATAGCCCCAAACACGAGATTATCGGGGCGCATCCCGAGATCATTTGCGTCATCAAGCAGATTGGCGTGCTCAGCGCCACGGGCATCCCTGTGGTCATCCTGGGCGAAACCGGCACGGGCAAAGAACTCGTCGCCCGCGCCCTGCACGAAGCCGGATGCCCCAGACAGCCTTTCGTCGCGCTCAATTGTTCCTCCGTCGTGCCCACCCTGATGGAAAGCGAATTGTTCGGCCACGCCAAAGGCGCGTTCACCGGCGCCGACTCCGACAAGGCCGGGCGTCTCGAATTGGCCGGCGACGGCATTATCTTCTTCGACGAGATCGGCGACATGGCGCTGGACTTGCAGGCGAAGCTGCTTCGCGCATTGCAGGAGCGCGCCTTCGAACGCGTCGGCAGCGTGAAAAGCATCCCCCTGCGCGCGCGCATCGTCGCCGCCACGCACCGCGATATCGAGTCTATGGTCAACGCGGGCACGTTTCGCGAGGACCTCTACTACCGCCTGGCCGTGGCCACCATCCGCGTGCCGCCCTTGCGCGAACGGCGTAGCGACCTGCCCCAACTCGCCGAGCACGCGCTCGCGCGCATCAGCCGCGAACTCCACATCGCCGTCTCGGGCATTGAAGACAAAGCCCTGCACCGCCTCCAAGCCTACGACTGGCCCGGCAACATCCGCGAACTCCAGAACGTGCTCACCCGCGCCCTGCTGCTCACGCGCGGCGGCATCATCACCGACGACAGCGTCGCCGCATCCATCGGGCGCGGAACCTCGGCGAAGCCCCCCACCGGCATCGTGAAAACCTTGCGCGACGCCGAACGCGATCACGTCGAGGCCGCCCTCTACGCCACGGGCTGGAACATCACCCACACCGCCAACATGCTCGACATCTCCCCCACCACCCTCCGCAAAAAAATCGCCGACTACAACCTCGTCTCGCCCCGCGAAAACGCGTAACGCCCTTGCTCCTATCGGAGGGCGGACTTTCCAGTCCGCCTCTTCGCCAAGGGCGACGGAGCTTTCCAACGGAGAGGCGCAATATAGAGGCGCAATAAAGGGCCGCAATAAAAACAAAGATG
>JBHEKO010000802.1:0-4452 GCA_041859475.1 Candidatus Hydrogenedentales bacterium | reverse complement strand
ACAGCATTCAGTTGGGCCACCCGCTGTTCTTTCAATCGTTCCAAATCGTCTCGCGTCAGATCGTTCGCATCGTCGATCCCCATTTCCGCTTTCACCGTCGATTCGATGTCCTTCCGGCGGGTATCGAGGAACGCGGCGAACTCCTCCGCCATCACGACCGGGTCGTCGCCGTCCGCGAGGCGGTGCGCCAGCGCCAGCACCACGTCACGCTTGTCGCTGTCCACCAAGTCGAGCGCGCGCGACATCTCCCCTTCCGAGATACCCGCGATGGATTCCGCGGTCTCCCGGTCGAGGTCGCGCAGCTTCTGGAGCAAATCGGCGACGGTCTCCCGCCGTAGCGCCCGGAACCGCACGAGTTGGCAACGCGAGCGTATCGTCGGTAGAAGGATGCGCGGATACTCGCTTATCAAGATAAACACCGACTTGCCCGGCGGCTCTTCCAGCGTCTTGAGAAAATGGTCCTGGGCTTCGCGCCGCATGCGGTCGGCATCTCGAATGATGAAGATGCGCCACTGCGACTCGAAGGGCCGCAACGACGCAAGCTCGTTGATCTCGTCAATATCCTTCTTCAGGATCTCGCGGTTCTTCGTTGCGGGCGTAACGGCTTTGATATCGGGATGGTTGCCGTGGGCGATCTTCCGGCACGACAGGCACTCGTCGCAGGGTTCCGGGCCGCCCACCGCGCAGTTGATCGCTTTCGCAAATTCCGTCGCGGCCATGGCCTTGCCGACGCCGCCGGGTCCGAGGAACAGCAGGCCGTTGGGGATGCGCTTCTCGCGCACCATGTTCTGCAGCAGGCGAATCGCCACGTCTTGGTCGCAAATGGATCTGAAACTCATATGCGGGGTATCCGTTCATCCACCAGACGCCGAACGTCCGCTGCCACGGAATCCGCGTCACGCGATCCGTCAACCACGGTCACGCGCTGCGGTTCCGCACGCGCCAAGGTGAGAAAACCTTCGCGCACACGGCGGTGAAATTCGATGGACTCGTTTTCGATGCGGTCCAGCCCGCGCCGCGCCGCCGCGCGTTCGAGACCAAGCTCCGGGTCGATGTCCAGGACGATCGTCAGTTCGGGCCAGACGCCTTCCGTGGCGATTCGGTGCAACGCAGCTATTGTGGCTTCCGGCAAGGCCCGGCCCGCACCCTGGTAGGCCGTCGTCGAATCGGCGAAACGGTCGCAAAGGACGATCTTTCCTGCTTCGAGCGCGGGACGGATTCGTTCGGCGACGTGTTGCGCGCGCGCCGCGGCGTACAGCAGCACTTCCGCGACCGGCGTCAGCGCATGGTTCTCCGGGTCAAGCAGCACGCGGCGAATGGCTTCGGCAATGGGCGTGCCTCCGGGCTCGCGCGTGACTTCCACCTCGCGGCCTTGCGAAGCCAAATACTGTTTCAGGAGCACAAGTTGGGTCGATTTGCCGCAGCCTTCAACGCCTTCGAACGTGATGAAGCAGCCTCGCGTCATTCGCCCAGCGCTTTCTTGCGCGCACGTTGCGCGGCCGTGAAGAACGCGTCCAGGGTTGCGCCGTCGCGCTCGTCGATCATCGTGCGCACGGCGTCGAGGCGTTTGGCGAGATCGGCCAGCCCTTCCAGGATCGCCGCGCGGTTCGTCAGGCAAATGTCGCGCCAGATCTCGGGGCGTCCCGCGGCTACGCGCGTAACGTCGCGAAAGCCGCGGCCCACAACGGAATGGATATCGCCCAATTCGCCTGCGGTTGCGGCAACGAGGGCGGAAGAGATGTGCGGGATATGGCTTGAGCGCGCCACGAGCGCGTCGTGCATGGAAGGTTCGATCTCCACGACGCGCGCGCCGGCGCCTTTCCACAGGGCGCAGACGGCCTCGTGGGCGTCCGGGGCATGGCCGTCGGCGCATTCGACGATGGTCACGCAGTTCTCGTAGAGCCGCTCGGTGGCGTGTTCCGGACCGTATTTCTCCGAACCGGCCATGGGATGGCTGCCGACGAAGCGCAAAGGATGAGGCCAAGTTGCGCGTGCGTGCGCGCAGATCTCGGCTTTGGTGCTCGCGACATCCGTCACGACGGCGTTCGGTTCGCACGACGCTGCAATCGTGTCGAGATGTCCGGCGACCAGCGCGGCAGGCGTACAGACCACGATTAGGTCTGCGCCGCGAATACCTTCGCGAATGTCGAGAAAGGACTTATCGATGGCCCCGAGTTCGAGCGCCGTATTGAGGGATTCCTGCCGCCGCCCTATGCCGTGGACATGGGCAGCCATGCGGCGCGCCTTGAGCGCAAGTCCGAGCGAACCGCCAAGCAACCCCACGCCGACAATCGCGGCCGTGTCGAAGCGCGGAGTCACAGCTGTTCCTGTGCAGCGGCAATGGCTTCCGGCAACGTGAACACCCCCAAGTAGAGCGCCCGGCCGATGATGACCTCGTCCACGCCGTCCGGCTCAAGGGCCCTGACGCGCCGGACGTCTTCCAACGACGACATCCCGCCCGAAGCGGTCACGGGGATGCCGACGGCCCGAGCCAGCGCCTGCGTGGCTTCCAGGTTCGGGCCTTTCATCATGCCGTCGCTTAAAATATCGGTGTAAATGATACGGCAAGCCCCGGCATCCTCGACTTGTTTGCCGAAGGTCACCGCATCCGTCTCGGTCGTTTCGAGCCATGCGCTAAGCGCGACTTTGCCTGCGCGCGCATCAATCCCGACGACGATGCGATCAGGATAGGCGCGCGCGGCCTCGCGCAGCAACTCGGGGTTCTCGTGGGCGGCCGTGCCCAGGATAATGCGGTCCGCGCCGGCATCCGCAAGTGCGGCGACGCTCTCCATGGTGCGAATGCCGCCGCCAACCTCGACGCGCAACCCGGCTTCGGTCAGGCGGCGCACGGCGTCGAGCACGCAGACTTTCCCGCCGCGGGCGCCGTCCAGATCGACGATATGGATGATCTCGCCGCCGAGGTCGTGCCAGACACGAGCCTGCGCTACCGGGTCCTCCGCGAACACGGTTTCTTGGCCGTAGTCGCCCTGAACCAGGTTGACGCAGTAGCCGCCCCGGATATCAACCGCGGGGACGATGCGCATGGTTAGGCAACGGTTTGCAGTTTGGCTTTGACGACTTCGATAATCCGGTTGAATCCGGCTTCATCCGTCGCGGCGATCTCTGCGAGCATCTTGCGATTCACGTCGATGTTCGCGAGGCGAAGCCCAAGCATGAACCGGCTGTACGTGATGCCCGCCGCGCGGGTTGCCGCATTGATGCGCGCAATCCAAAGCTTGCGGAAATCGCGCTTGCGTGCTTTGCGGTCGCGGTACGCGTAAACGCCCGCATGGTCGACCGTCTGCTTCGCCGTCTTGATTAACCGGTGATGGGAACCGCGGTAACCGGACGCTAATTTGAGGACCTTCTTGCGGCGGCTGCGGGACGCCGGTCTTCCTGTAGCTCTTGGCATGACTATGCTCCTTCAATCTCGATGCCGCCAGTTCGTGGCGGGTAAATTCGCGTTACGGAATCCGATGCTTGGCCGCTATCAGCTATACGGCATCATCTTCTTGAGACGCGGCGCATCGGCCGGGCTCACGACCACCGCATTGCGCAGGCTGCGCTTGCGCTTCTGGCTCTTGGGGGTCAACAAATGGCGCGCAAACGCCTTGAACCGCTTGAACTTGCCTGTACCGGTCCGCTTGAACCGCTTCACGGCGGATTTGTTGGTCTTCATCTTCGGCATATGGTCTCCTTTTCACCGTGGGGCTCCGCCCTTAACAGGCAGGCTTTGCCACGCTTTTCGCCCACGGCGCTCTCGTTTGCCCAATGTCCCGCGGGCCGCGCAGGGAAAAGACTCCCTCCCTCGATAGCTCGCGCGACCCTATCTCGAGCACCCTTTCGGGGCACTCTATGATTCCTCGCCGCTGAATCAGCGCGACGGGGAAAGAACCACGATCATGCTTCGGCCTTCCAAGCGGACCATCTTCGGATCGATCTGATCGTTGCTCAGATCCCTGGTAGCCTCGAGCACCCGCGCCAGAATGTCCTGGCCAAATTCCGGATGCGCCATTTCACGTCCGCGGAACGTCACCGTGACTTTGACCTTGTTCCCTTCCGTGAGGAACTCCCTCACGTGATTGGTCTTGTAGTCGAAATCATGGTCGTCAATCTTGGGACGGTACTTGACTTCCTTGACGGTTACGATGTGCTGGTTCTTCCGGGATTCCTTCATGCGCTTGCTCTGCTGGTACTTGTATTTGCCGTAATCCATGATCCGGCAAACGCTTGGCACCGCGTTCGGCGCCACTTCCACCAAGTCCAGCCCCCGCTCAAATGCGTCTCGCAACGCATCCTGGGGCGACATGATTCCCAGTTGATTTCCGGCCTCGTCAATAACGCGTACTTGGCGTGCGGTGATGCCCTCGTTCACTCGCACCTTCAGGTCGATCGGCTTGGCGATTAGATCACCCTCCTGTCATCCCGTGAGCTTCCGTTCTCTACTCCATG
>JBHEKO010000756.1:0-2855 GCA_041859475.1 Candidatus Hydrogenedentales bacterium | reverse complement strand
TACCGCATGGAGAGCCAACGTACACCTATTAGATCGTGGATTCCGCGCCACAGACGGTTGCCGATGCCGTACTTGGATACCCCGTGGATGCGGGGATGGTGCGTCACCGGACACTCCGCGATGGTGAGACCGCCGTTGCGGATCATCACGGCAAAGTACCGGTGTACCCCGTTAAACGGGATGATGTGCTCCACGCACGCCCGGCGGAAGCCCTTGCTTCCGCAGCCCGCGTCTCGAATGCCGTCATCGATGATCGTGCGGCGAACAGCGTTCGCAATTTTGCTCGACATCTTCCGCACCCACGTGTCTTGTCGCTTTTCGCGGTAGCCGCACACGCAGTCGAATTCCTTCAACAAATCCAGAAACTTAGGGAAATCGCAAGGATCATTCTGCAAATCGCCGTCGAGCGTCAAGATGTACGCGCCTTGGGCGCGCCGCATCCCCGCGACCAGCGCCGCCGATTGCCCCCGATTCTCCACCAAATGGACCGGCCGCACGCGCGGATTCCGCGCGCTGACCACGTCGAGTTTCGCGCGTGTGCCGTCTTTGCTGCCGTCATTTACGAATACGCACTCGTACTCGTAGTCCGGCAACTCGGCAAACACCGCGTCTATTTTATCCGCCAGCGGGGCGACGTTCTCTTCTTCGTTGTAGAACGGCACCACCACCGATACCAGAGATTGCATGGAAAACTCCCGTTCGCCAAAGGGGACTATTATAGCCGCGCCTGACAGGCCGAGCCAATTTGGCTCCGAGTCGGCGTGTCCCTGTCCCCCAATCCCCCTGACGCACGCCCTCGCCCGGTCTCAATGTTCGTGCGGCGTGTGCACCATGCTTCGAAGATTTTCGAGCGTTTCGCCCGACGGATTTCGCCCATACCGCGCCTTCATGTAGGCCCGGTACCATTCGACAATTCGCGCGGCATTCGGCAAAGGCGAGGCCAGCACGCGCAGGCAGAACCGCTCCAGCGTTTCGCTGGGACCGCGCCGGAAACCCGCTCTGGCCATGCCGCGATCCATGACGTCGAGCAATCGGTGGTACTCCTCGAAGCCATCGCGCTCTCGCGCGCGCCTTTTCCGAGCCCAGCGCAATCGAAAGTAAACCAAGCCGCCCCCGACGCAAGCGGCAACCAAAACCAGGCCCCAGACCGTGGTTAGGATGTGTCCAACCACCGCGTTCACAAACCCTGGAAATCCCGCAATCAGCATCTGCACGGTGTTCGACACCCCTGCCGCCAACCGGGCCGCGTAGAATCGCGCGCCATCCCACAGGTCGGCCATACGAGAAGCCGCCTCGCCCGTGGGCCTTCCCGAAGGCGGAGTCGCGTCCACCGTAGACCAACCGTGGGCGCTGTCGTACGCCTCGGCCCAAGCGTGCGCGTCGCGATTGCGCGCACACCAGTAGCCTCCGAAGGAGTTGCGCTCCGTCACCATGAAGCCGGTCACATAACGCGCGGGCACGCCCGCCGCACGAAGCAACACCGTCGCGCCCGCCGCGAAAAACTCGCAATGCGCGGGAGGCTTCTCCAACAAGAAGTAGACAAGCGGATCGTCCGCGGCGGGTATTCGAATGTCGGTGGAGTATTCGTAGCCTTGGAAATACCCAAGCACCGCCGCGATCTTTTCGCTGTCCGATTCCTTCCCTTGCGTCAATTCCCGAGCCAGCGCTGCAATGCGCGGGTCGAGATCGTCGGGTAGCCGCGTCAAGACACCTCGCATTTCCTCCGTAAGCGGCCCCCGGTCGGGCTGTCCGGAAACGGCATTCGCGTATTCCGTCGGAGCAGAACTTGCTCGTGCGATGCCCTGCTCGTCGACCGCAATTTCGCCGGTGCTTATGCCGATCCACGACGTGTCGAGCGGGGCGAACAGCACACCCTCCAACGGCGCCGCCCGCCACACGAGCTGTCTCTTCCATCCATTCTCAGTGCCCTCTCGAATCCGATACCAATGCCCCGCCGCATTGATTTCTCGCAAACTGGCCGGAGGCCGCTCGACGGGGTTCCGCACGTCCACTTCGCTGGTGACGCGCCACTCCGGCGGTACGTACGTGTCGTAAGCGATGCCGCGCATGTACCCCGGCGGATCGCCGGCCTCGATGCGCAGCGCCGTCTTCGACCCTCCCGCGCCGCGCATCCGCGTCACGCTGTCGAGACGCGCGCGCCCCGAGAATCCCGTCGTGGAAAGGGAGGAACCTCCCGCCGCGATGCCAAGCAGGCGATCCAGTTCGTTTCCATATTGCTGCACGGCCGCGCCGGTCGCGGCCGCAACCGCTATCGCGATCCCGACAAATCCCAGATTGAGCGCCCATCGAAGGACATGCGCACGTGTCTTTCCTTGAGCGGAATGCCGTAAGGAGGAAGCGAAATACCCGGCAATGCAGGCCGCGAACAGAAGGGACAATGCGCGAAAACGGACGCCCGCGTCGTCAAGGGAAGAAACGTTTCCGATGCACGTCATGACAAGGATGCCGAGAAACGGCAGTAGCGCCACGGACGTGGGGGTGGGGTTCAATTGAAAGCCGCGAACAATGACCAATACCTCCAGAAAGAGAAAGAAGCGTCCGAACGCAACGGCCATCGCGTACGTAGGAAACCACACCGTATACGAGTACGCCTCCGAGGCGCGTTGCGAATACGCAAGAAGAATGACCGCCATGAAAACCGAAAGGGCGGCGATGGTTCGCGGAGGCAAGGGAACGCGCTTTGTCGCGATTGGCGCCAGTGCCGCCAGAGTGAATAGGAGCAATGGATACGGGATAGACGTCGTCATCACGCCCATTGCCGTACACTGCACGCCCAACAATACCAGTGCAATCCAGTTCCTCGCGCTCATAGGCTGTCCACCCCGCCGTCGAGA
>JBHEKO010000404.1:0-7629 GCA_041859475.1 Candidatus Hydrogenedentales bacterium | reverse complement strand
CGCTGCCGCTCGACACGCTGCTTCCCGAAGGTAAGCTCGGCGTGTTTGCGCTCGCCGCGTCCAACCAGTCTCCCAACTCTGATGGCGAATACGACCGCGACACAAAGCTGGTGCTGTTCACCAATATCGGGTTGTTGACGCATTGGGTGAACGAAGAACTCGTCATCTTTGCCCACAACCTCTATTCCCTGGAGCCGCTGGCCCTCGCAAAGGTCACGGTGTACTCCGTGAAGAACCAGATCATGGGGACCACAAATACCGACGCCCAAGGCATGGCCAAGCTGGGACCCTTCGACACGTCGTTGGGCGTGCCCGGCGTCGCCGTCGTCGAAAGCGGCGACGACTATTCGTTCATCGAGCTCAAGGCGCGCGACGACGAGTCCATCGAATCCGCGGACGGCATGCCGCGATTCGACCGGAAGGCCTACGACGCGTTCATCTACGCGGACCGCGAACTGTACCGGCCTGGTGAAACGGCGCATCTGCGTTGGCTCGTGCGGACCGATTACGGCGATGCGCTCGCCAGTGTCCCGTTGCTCTTGAAGGTCATTAAGCCGAATGGTCAAGACTTGACTTCCGAGACAATTACACTCTCGGCGTTGGGGACCGGCGGCACGGACCTTGCCACGCAGAAGTCCTATCCAACCGGCAAGTATACGGTGCAAGTCTTGGTTCCAGGGAACCAGACTCCGATCGGCACGTACCAATTCAGCGTCGAAGAATTCGTGCCGAACCGGATGAAAGCAACCGTGGCCGTGACGGAACCGTCGTGGAGCGCGAACACGGACTACACGATTACACTCAATGCGCAGCACTTGTACGGCGCGCCCGCGTCGGACCGCAATTCCGAGATGAAGGTTGTCTTGAAGCCGGGTGTGTTCGAGCCGGAAGCGTGGAAAGCCTACACCTTCGGAAACGATACCGAGTTTAAGACCGACGTCGTGGAACTCGGCGAAGCCAACACCGACGCACAGGGCAACGCCTCATTCGCGTTCAAGTACGTGCCGAAACCCGAAGCCAACCGCCCCTTGACGGCAATCGCGCTGGGGCGCGTGTTCGAGTTGGGCGGGCGCGCCGTTTCCGGCATCAAGGAAACGCCGCTGTTCCCGTCCGACATCTGTCTGGGTATTTCGGGGACCACCCCCGAGAGCGGCAAAGGCATCGACGTGAACGTCGCGGCGGTAACGCCTGCCGGGGCGGCCGCGGCCCTCCCCGCAGTCAAGGTAACGCTCGAAAGACAGACGTGGAATTACTACGTCCGGCGCTATTACGACTCCTACCAACCCAAGTGGTCCGAATCCTTCCAGGAAGTGGAGACGAAAGACGTCTCGCTTGCGGAAGGCAAAGGCACGATTTCGTTTGCCATGGAGACCTATGGCTACTACCGCGTCCGCGTGCACTCCGATCAGACGCCGCAATTCAGCACGATGTCCTTCTACTCCTACGGAGGAGAGTGCAGCATCGTGAATCCGTCTCGCCCGAGCCTGATCAAAGTGACGCTGGACAAACCTGCCTACACCGTAGGCGACGAAGCGGTCGTGCGCATAGAAGCCCCCTTCGACGGCAAAGGATTTGTTGTTGTACAAGGACAAGAGATCCAGCGGATAGTGGCAATAGACGTAGTCGACGGCGTCGGCACGGCGCAATTACCGCTGACCCGCGACCAGGTTCCGAATGTGTGGGTTGAGGCCACGGTGGTTCACGCCATCAAGGAAGGCAGCAGCCAAGTGTACCCGTTCTCGAGCTTCGCGGCGGTGCCGCTGAAGGTCAACGACCCGCGCCGAACCATCGCGATTGCGTACCCGGGGCTTCCCGAGGAAATCCGACCTGCGCAAGACACGCAATTCACCGTGGAGACGAAAGGCGCGGATGGACAGCCTGTTTCCGCGGAAGTGACGCTCGCGGCAATCGACGAGGGCATTCACTCAATCACCGGATACACAAGCCCGGACCCCGTCGCCTACTTGTCACGGTTGAGAAGCCCCGACTTCCGCCGCGCCCACTACTACGACAAAGTGGCCTATGACTTCGAAAAGCCCGCGCCCGGCGGTGACATCGAGGCATTGCTGGCGAAGCGCGCGTCGGCCGTAGACGAGAACTGGATCAAGCCCGTGGCCCTGTGGTCCGGCGTCGTCACGACGGACGCACAAGGCAAGGCCGCGGTAACGATGAGCATTCCGGAGTTCACCGGCCAACTGCGGTTGGTGGCGGTGGCCGCGTCGCCCGAATCGGCGGGCGCGCAGACGGGGTACGTCTTCGTGCGCAGACCCTACATCATGCAGACGAGCATGCCGCGTTTCGCATTGCCCGGCGACAAATTCCAGTCGCGCGTCGTGCTCAACAACAATTCGCCCGATGAAGTGAAGGCCGTCGTGGGCTGGACCGTAAGCGGAACGCTCACGCCCGCGTCGGGCACGAAAGAGGCCCAGATTCCACCCAAGGGTGAATTCGCGTTCTCCGTTGACCTGTCCGCCGCTCAGGCTATCGGACAAGGTGAAATCCAATGGTACGCGGCGTTTCAGGCGGCGGATGGACACGAGCTGGACCGGGTGACCGAGACGGCCCCCATTCCGGTGCGCGCACCCGCCGCATTCCAATCGCATAATGAGCTGATCATCCTCAAGCCGGGCGAGACCACGACCATCCGCAACACGAAGTTCCTCGACGATGCGCGGACGGAGATGGAAGTCTCGGTGGGACCGAGTCCGCAATTGCGGTTGGCGCAGGCATTGAAGCACGTCGTCGGCTATCCCTACGGGTGCGTCGAACAGACAACGTCGAAGTGCCTTCCCATGTACCTGCTGCGGAAGAGCGCCTCGTTGGCGGAACTCACTTTGGAGAAGGGCCAAACCATCGATGCATATTTGCAGGCTGGAATAGACCGCCTGTTCTCGATGCAAACCCCGGTCGGCGGCTTCGGTTTCTGGCCAGGCGCGAGCGACCCGTATCCCTATGGGTCGGTGTACGCACTGCACTTCCTCACTTTGGTGAAGGAGGGGCGCGAATTGCCCTTGCCTGAAGCCAGTTTCAAGCAGCTTCAAGACTATGTCCGCAACTTGGTCACGAGTTGGGACGGTTCGGGGAACCAGTCGGATCTGTATCTGCGCGCTTATGCAGCGTACGTGCTGGCAATCGGCGGAGACACCGAGGCCATCAAGCAAATCCAGCGCTTCGACACCATCAGCATCCCGCGCGCTTCGCGATTGCTGTTGGCAGCGGCGTTGGCCGTATCGACGAAAGACAGCGACCGCGTCAAAATGTATCTGACCAAAGCGCCGTTCCAACCGTACACGGTGACAGAATACGATGGGACCTTGAACTCCGACGTGCGCAACACGGCCATTGAGTTGCTCACATTGCGGCAGATTGGCGGCGACAAAACGGAGATCGCAAAGAAAGCGCAAGACGTTATCGCGTGGATCGAAGCGCATCACTATGGGACGACCCACGAGACGGCATTCGTCATCACGGCGCTAGCGGAATACCTTAACGATCTGGCGACCGACATCGAACTGTCGTCCGCCGACATTACGGATGCCAAAGGCGTCTCCAAGATTGCCGGCAAGCAGAGCTACAAGGGAGCGTTCGACGGACCCGGCCTTGTCTACACGGTGAACAACACCGGCAAGACGGAGCTGTACGTGAATGCAACCACACGCGGGATTCCCGAACGCGTGGATGAGGCGGAAATCGTAAGCGGCATGAAGGTAACCCGGACCTTGTATACCGAAAGCGGCGAGGCCATCACTGGAAACCAGTTCCAACAGAGCGCCAGCTATGTCGTCGGCATCACGCTCACATGCGATAAGTCCGTGAAGAACGTCGTCGTGGCCGATTTGTTGCCTGCGGGATTCGAGATTGAGAATCCACGCCTCGAGGCCGATGCGCTTCAGGGCAATGTGTTCAGCGGGTCTATCATGCCGTCCTATACGGATGTCCGCGACGACCGGCTGGTAGCGGCATTCGATGCACTCGACGCAACCACGCACAAGTTCTTCTACATCGTGCGCGCGGTGACGCCGGGCTCGTTCCAGCTACCTGCCGTGCAGGCGGAATGTATGTACGACGCATCGGTGCGCGCGCGCTCGGTTCCCTCGACGATTGAGGTGGTGGCGCACTAACCACGGAAACGTTCATGCACGCGCTTTCAGGAGTGAAGAGCTTCGCAACCCGAAGTCTGCGGTGGTGCAGGCAGCGATGGTACCTAGTGGCCATCGCTGCCGCGCTACCGGTTGCGACGCTGGCGGCGCTTGTCTTTGCCCCCATGGACCCCGCGCCGTATCTGCACACAACCGCTTCACGCGAAATCGTAGACCGGTCAGGCAAGCTGTTGTTCGCGTCCTTGAACGACGAGGAGCAGTGGCTTTTTCCGCGCCCCTTCGATTCGATGAGCCCTTACCTCGTGAAGGCAACAATCGCGACGGAAGATCAACGCTTCTACGCGCATCCGGGTGTGGACGCGATTGCCGTGTTGCGCGCGTTTGGCCAGAACCTCTGGGGCGGCGGCATTCATTCCGGCGCAAGCACGATCACCATGCAGGTGGTCAAACAGGGCTCACCATCCACGCGCACGATCTTGGGAAAACTCAACCAGGCCTTGCAGGCGTTGCGTCTTGAGCGGCACGCGGACAAGAAGCAGATCCTTGAAGCGTATTTGAACACAGCGCCTTACGGCCTCAACCTCGTGGGCTGCGAGTCGGCCGCGCGACGCTACTTCGGCAAACCGGCGGATGAACTCTCGCTCGCGGAGGCGGCTACCCTGGCAGCGCTGCCCAAATCCCCTACCGCACTCATGCCCTTGGCCAAAGCGAAGTCCGCGCTCGCGCGCCGCAATTACGTCCTTCAACGCATGCGCGACGACGGCCACATCTCGACCCAGGAATGTGACCACGCTCAGGCGGAGCCACTCGGCGCGACATGGCATGATTTCCCCTTGCTCTCCCCACATCTTGCCATGCGGTTGAGTCGCGGCGAACCGGCCACTGCGCGCGTTCAGACCACGTTGGACGCGAGTATTCAGCAGCGCTGCGAGCGGTTCGTGACGGAGACATTGAAGACCTTCGACAATCAGGTCACGAATGCGGCCATCATCGTGGTCGATACCGAGCGTGGCGACGTCCTTGCGCGCATCGGTTCGACCAACTTCTTCAACACACCCGGCGGTGGACAAGTCGATGCGTGCCTGGCCGCGCGTTCGCCGGGGTCGGCATTGAAACCCTTTACCTACGCGCTTGGGCTTGAACGGCAAGAGCTGTATCCTTCGGAGTTCTTGCTCGACGATTCGCTCGACTACGGCTTGTACAGTCCCGAGAATTTCGATCAGCAGTATCGCGGTCTCGTATCGGCGTCGTATGCGTTAAAACGTTCGCTGAATGTGCCTGCCGTCCTTGTGCTCGAACGCATCGGCGAAGACAACATGTACCGGTTCTTGCGTCGCGCCGGATTGTCGTCGTTGACGCGTCAGGCGGAGTTCTACGGACTCGGGTTGACGTTGGGCAACTGCGAGGTGCGCCTTGAAGACCTGACGACTGCGTATCTCATGCTCGCCAACCTCGGTGAGTACCGCCCGCTACGGCATCTGGCTTCAGCGCCCGCGCCTCCCGCCAAACGCTTGCTGCTGCGCTCGACGTGTCTCGGCGTCTACGACATGCTCGAACAACCGTTGCCCGCGGATTTTCAGAAAGAGATTGTGCGCGCCGCGGGCACAACGCCGCGCGTATGCTGGAAGACAGGGACGTCGTCCGGGTATCACGACGCGTGGTCGTTCATGTTCAACCGCCATTACGTCGTTGGCGTCTGGCTGGGTAACAACGATGGCCGTTCCTCCCGAATGCTGGTCGGCGCGAAAGCAGCCCTCCCCCTCGCCGCGTCTATCTTTCGCTCGCTCCCTCCCAAGCTATCCCCCTTCTGGCCGGAGCCCGGCGCGGACATGCGCGCCGCGACGATCTGTGCTGTGAGCGGCCTGCCCGCTTCTTCGTGGTGCACGCGCACGGCCACCGTTCAATTCCCTGCGCATCTATTCTTGAATCGCTGCTGCGACGTTCACTATCCGCGGCCCGTGCGTGAAGACGAAGGCACCGCTTCCGTTGTCGAGCGCTGGCCGGCCACGGCGCGCAATTGGGACCTCGCGAACATCGCCTCGCCATTGCCCGCGCAACAAGCGGTCCTTGCGAAGGACGAACGCATTGTGGGCCTGCGCATCCTCGAACCGGCGAACAAAGCGGAGTTCATTCTGACACGCGAGGCCAATGCCGACCGTATCCGCCTGCGGAGTTCGCTGGATGCCACGGCTCGAACGCATTGGTACCTGGACAGCCAGTATCTTGGCGAAGCCGGGTCAGGCAAGGATCTGTTTGTGGACCTGATGCAAGGCGATCATCGTCTCACGTGCATGACGCTTGACGGCCAGACCGACAGCGTCAACTTCACTGCGGAGTATCCAGAAGGGGCGGCGCGGTTCAAAACGCGCTGATTGTATCGCGGTGCGCTGCCTCGGATTTCTCAGGGCCGCAACGTGTATGCAGCGCCGGCCTCCGTGGCAAACCTCACAACACCGGAAGCATCCGCGCTCGCGCCGATGGCCTTGCCATCGTGCAGCACGTTCAGCGGCGCCGCCGCACGCACAACACACTCGCCACCCTTCAAGGAACGGACGCTTGCCTCCGTCACCTTGCCTTGGTCCCATGCGATATCCACTTCGAAGCCGCCGCGCGCACGAAGGCCCTTCACATTGCCTTTAGGCCACGCATCGGGTAGCGCGGGCAGTAGCGCGATCTCGCAGGCATGGCTTTGCAGCAGCATCTCCGCGATACCTGCGGTTGCCCCAAAATTGCCGTCGATCTGAAACGGCGGATGGTTGTCGAACAGATTCGGCAACGTCGATTTCGCAATCAGAGCCGCGACATTATCATGGGCCGCGTTGCCGTCTTCGAGGCGCGCGAAGAAGTTGATGATCCATGCGCGGCTCCAACCAGTGTGCCCGCCTCCGTTCGCCAAGCGGCGGTCAAGCGAGACCCGCACGGCCTTCGCAAGATCGGGTGTGCCGCGCACGGTGAATTGGTCGCCAGGGTGAAGACCGAAGATATGCGACATGTGCCGATGGCCCGGCTCGGGTTCGTCGAAGTCCTCCATCCACTCCTGCAACTGCCCATGCTTGCCGATTTGCGGCGGGGCCAATTGCGCGCGGGCTGTCTCCAATTCCTTGCGAAATTCCTCGTCGATGCCGAGAATCGCGCCCGCCTTGATGCAATTGCCGAAGAGTCCCCACAGGATCTGCATATCCATGGACGGCCCCATGCATATGCTGGCCACCACGCCGTCTTTGGTCTGGAATCGATTCTCGGGCGAATTCGACGGCCCCGTCACGAGCCACCCGTGCGCGGGCTCTTGCACAAGCGTGCTCAGGTAGAACTGCGCCGACTCTTTCATGATGGGATAAGCCCGCGCGAGATAGTCCTTGTCGCCCGTGAATGCGTAGTGTTCCCACAGGTGCAGGCACAGCCACCCGCTCGCCATCGAATACAAACCCCACGACGGTTGTTCGCCCGGCGAGGTGAAGCCCCACACATTGGAGATGGTGTGGACAACCCAACCGTCGGCGTTCCAATAGGCCTTGGCCGTCTTGCGTCC
>JBHEKO010000172.1:0-4053 GCA_041859475.1 Candidatus Hydrogenedentales bacterium | reverse complement strand
GGCCCGGCCGTTCTTCCGGACGAATAATCGTCCGCGCATGGCCCGGAGCCAGAACGAAGAGACAGCCCGGAGCCTGCGCGTCTTCGCAGAACCAAAACCGGCCCTCGCCGTCCGACTCGATGCGTTGAACAAAGGTCAGGGTGTGCATTCCATCGACGTACTTGTCCCAATCGCCCCATTCGAAGTAGCGGCTATCGCCCAGCACACCGTAGAGGATGGACGCGTTGGCGATGGGTTGGCGCGAAACGTCGTCGAGAAGCACTCCCTCCAACGGGGGCGCGGGGGAGATTTTGACCTGCTCCGATTCCGTGCCGTTGACTTCCATTGCTTCCAGACGGGTCCTCGTGGGCGCAAACCCCCGGCCATACACATAGACTTCGTAATACTCTTCGGCTGTGATCGCATCAACCAGGGAGAAAGCGCCGCTGGTGTTCGCACAGGCATGCCTTTCCGGCCGGTAGCGAACCGCAATGGAGAAATTGTTCACAGGCTCTCCGGTTTCCGAATTCACAACTTGACCCTGAAGACGTCCAGGCTTGCCACTGCCATCCATGACAATCCGGCAGGGTTCGTCCACGGGATAGTTCTGGCTGTTCACCTGGCGATGTGGAGAGGTCGCGGTGAGACGCACAGTGTTCGGAGGCAGCCCATCAAGGTGGAACTTCCCTTGGCTGTCGGTTGCGCACTGGTGAATCCCCTTGCCCGGGATTGCCGTGGGCCAGGAAGGGGAACTGAAACTGGAATAGACGTTGCCGTCCACAGGCGTTTGCGCTTTGACGAGTACGTCCGTGAGCGGTTGCCCATTGTCGTCTTCCACGACACCGTGCAGGCTGTGTGCGGCTTCGATCACAAAATCATGATTGCCCGGCGGCGGTGCCGAGGTATCCGTAGCAACGGTGACTGTCCAAGGCGGCAAATGGTCAAAGTACGCGGGCGCGTAGCTATCCTTTGATGCCGATAGCCGATAGCCCGGGGCGTACTCGCTCAGAGGCAGAACGTAGCGTCCTTGATTGTCGGAATACGTTTCGGAGAGGGCAAGCGCCGGGAGATCAAACGAGATCGGACCCCACTCAATGCGCACCCCAGGGATAGGGGTGCCGTTTGTGTCCGAAACCCTGCCGGCTATGGAGAACGATGCATTTCCCGTCTGGTTATGGAAGCAGAGCGTAAGGCAGAGAGCAACGACAGAAGCCAACAGCCAATTCCACCTGCGGACGAAGGAACGGGACTGCGGCATCATCGCCCTTACCCTCCAATTGCCCTAATCTTGTTCAGGCGCAGCGTACTTCCATGTCTTCGCACTATCGTTGCCTTTATACCTCGACCGTATACGGATGTCCATTTCGCGGTGCATACCGGGTGTGCGTCCCAGAAGTGGGAGCGGGCAATTTTTCCGACGGACTTCCACGAAAAGAACGGCGAAGTGGATAGATAGTGGCACCGCCGAGTGCAACAAACGAACGTATATATATAGGAAGTAACACTCGAGGGCCAACGATGACTATTCACTGCCGTTCACAGTCCCGCGCTTGCCCTGGACTCCAGACCCATGCGCCACCCTTGAATCGTCTATGTGTACGGGGCCCCTGTCGCGAAATGGGCGCAAGTTCATTTCCCATTCGCACGCGGCCTTCACCATCGGCGCAGATGTTAACCGGAGGTACCTCCCTTGAATCGTCAAAACTACACGGGGACACCCTCAGGGCAATCGCACGTGCCCGGCCTGTATTTGCCCTTCTTCGTGCTGAAGGCACTCAGCCGGGAATCGTTCCCTCTTCGTGCCGAAGGCACGAGATTCCAGAGCCAGGGGTACCACATGTCGCGCGCGACATGCGGTACCCCTGGGTAACACCTCAACCTACAAGCACACTGAAGGTGTGCGAGAGGTTCGGGTCCACCGAAGTCATGGAGCTTATACGACAATCTCCAACGCACGCAGTCTTCACCATCGGCGCAGATGTTAACCGGAGGTACCTCCCTTGAATCGTCAAATGAATGTCTGGGTGCACCCCCCTACGGAAGATGCGAACGCGGACTCGGTCTTCCTTCTTCCCGCTTTTCCGACGCCCGTGCCGCTCGCCCGCCGTGCAATGGTGTCAGGCATCCTCTAGAATGCGTGCGATGTGTCGAGATGCGCAATACGTCGAGGAGGCGGGGTCGTGACGCGGTTTGAAGTTGGGATTGGGGTGCGGGACATTACGCCGGGGCCGGGGGCTCCATTGTGGGGCTACGGCGACCGGGGCGGTCCCGCGACTGGGACCTTGGACCCCTTGTACGCGCGGGCGGTGACGTTTCGCGCGGGCGGGGATACGGCGTGTGTCGTGTCGCTGGATCTGGGCCGCGCGCCGGATGAGGAATCGTGCGCGAGGATTCGGGAACGCGCGCGACGCGCGGGTGTGCAGCATGTGATGCTGTGCGCGACGCATACGCACCATGGGCCTATCATGGAATTCGCGGACAAGCCGTATGTCGCGGAAATAGAGCGTGCCATCGGGGACGCCATCGAGGCGTCGGCAGCGTCGCTGCAACCGGCGCGAATCGGCGTGGGGCACGCACAGATCGACATTTGCCATAACCGGCGCGTCATCGGAAAGGACGGACGTTGCCGCATGCTATGGCGGAACGAAAAGCGCCGGGCGACGTCGCCGTTGGACCATGAGGCGACCGTCATTAAACTGGAGACGGCGGACGGAAAGCCGCTGGCCGTCGTGGTCCGTTTCGCGTGCCACCCAGTCGTGATGGGTCCGTCGAACCTGCAATATTCGGCCGATTATGTGGGCGAACTAGCGCGTTGCCTGAAGGAAGCGACTGGCGCGGAGTGCATCTTCATTCAAGGCGCGGCGGGCGATATTAATCCGTATCTCGACAAGACGCCCATTCAAGAAGGCGGGGTAGAGGCGATGCGGGGCGTTGGGCGCGAAGCAGGTCAAGCAATCTTGGCCGCGCTGCCAGGGATCGACACGAAGCTACCCGAGTCTCCGTCCGTCGCGTATGCGGAGAGTTCGGTTCCGGTTGGAATTCGGTGGGACTTTTCGAGGCCGGAGGTGTGGGACGTGTTTATCCAATCCCACCAATGGCTGACCAACCTTGCCGTGCCGTACGGCAGGTATCTCAAGGCTGATTTGTCGGTGCCGGTGTGCGCGCTTGTGTTGAATGGCGACGTGGGATTGCTCGGCGCGCCCGGAGAATTTTTCGTGCAATTCCAGCTTGATCTGAAGGCGACAGCCCCGCTGCGGCATGCGCTGCTATGCGGGTATACGAATGCGTTTCACCTGTATTTCCCGACGATGCGCGGCGCGGTCGCGGGGGGATATGGCGGCACAGTGGCGAGTTACGTGGGCATTGGCGCGGGCGACAAGGTGCTGCTTGAAGGCAAGCGGTTGCTCGCTCAACTAAGCGGGGCCGCGCGAGACGTGTGTACAAACGACGACTTCAGACTAATCGAGGAGCCTAAGCGTGGCTGAGCAAGCGATGATGATAGCCGCATTTCTTGCGGGTGCGGCGGTATCCGGCGCTCTGCTTGCCATGCTGTTTCGGGGCAAGGCGCAGCACGCGGAAGACAAGGCGCGTGGCGAGGCTGCGGTGGTAATCGCGGGTCTGGAAGGCCAGGTGAACTCGGGCGGCGAGCGCGAGGCGGACCTGAGGCACAGGCTAGAGACGACAGTGGTGGACTTGCAGCGGATGCGCGAGGCGCACGCGCAGGAATCGACGCAACGGTCCGCGGCAGAAGTCCAGGTGCGGCGCGTGCCCGAATTGGAAGGGCAGATCCAGGCGTTGGCTCAGCAGAATGCGGAGTTGCACGCGCGCGTGTCGCATTTGACGACGCTGCTCGCGGAAGAGCGCAAAGCATCGGCGGAGAAGCTGGCGCTTATTGAAGACGCGCAGACGAAACTAGCCGACGCGTTCAAGGCGTTGTCGTCAGAGGCGTTGAAGAGCAACAACCAGTCCTTCCTCGAACTGGCGAAGGAAAACCTGGCGAAGTTTCAAGAGGGCGCGAAGGGCGATCTTGAGTTGCGGCGCAAATCCATCGACGAATTGGTGAAGCCGATTCGG
>JBHEKO010000103.1:0-10487 GCA_041859475.1 Candidatus Hydrogenedentales bacterium | reverse complement strand
GGAAAGGGTACGAGGCGCGTGTGCGGATTGTGGGCGTCCACACATAAGACGATTGCGGTAGCACTTACTCCCCTGCTCGTCTGCATTTATTTCACGGGGTGTGGCAAGACTGCACCGGAGCCCGTTTCCGAGAAGGTGTAGGGGACGGACGTTTCGGTAACACGTCTCTTGATGTGCCACTTCACCATGCTAGTGCTTTTCGCGCTTCGAGTCCGCCCTGCGCCTCTCGCAAACCATCGAAAGCGCTTGCATCCCCTCGAATCCCCGTGACATGCTCACAGATCAAAGGGGATATCACATGAAGCGTACTTTTCGGTCCCGGCCTCACGTCGTGCCATCCATCGCATATCTTGCCCCTGTTCTCATCGTCATCGCATCCATCGGGTCTGGCGCTGGGCTTGCCCAAGATCCCGCGGCGTCAGTGGAAACGAAGATGGGCTGGCCGGAGTTTCGGGGGCCATACGGAAATGGCCATGTCCGCGCGCCGGGCGATACCCAGCCGGTAGGCCTTCCCCTTCATTGGAGCGAGACGGAGAACGTCCGATGGAAGACGGCGATTCCGCTTGCGGGCTGGTCTACTCCGGCGATCCTGGGCGGGCAAATCTGGATGACTTCCGCCACCGAAGAAGGCAACGATTTCTACGCGGTCTGCCTGGACGCAGACACTGGCGAAGTGCGATTCAACGAGAAGGTGTTTCACTGCGACGCGCCGGAACCGCTTGGCAACGGCGTCAACGGATACGCCTCTCCATCTCCCGTCCTTGAACCCGGCCGCGTATATGTCCACTTCGGCACCTACGGGACCGCCTGCCTGGATACGGCGACCGGCAAACCGATTTGGGCGCGGAACGACATTCCATGCCGGCACTTTCGCGGGCCGGGCTCCTCGCCCATGATATTCAAGAACCTTCTCGTGCTGACATTCGACGGCGTAGACCAGCAGTTTTTGACCGCCCTGGATAAGGCCACCGGCGAGACCGTGTGGCGAACCGGCCGGACGACAAAGTGGAACGACCTCGATGAACAAGGCCTGCCGAAGCGCGAGGGCGATTTCCGCAAAGGCTTCAGCACGCCGCTGGCGATAGAGGTAGGCGGGTCCTATCAATTGGTAAGTCCGGGGTCGTCCGCCGTGTTTGCCTATGAACCGCTCACCGGCAAGGAAATCTGGACGGTCCCCACGACGGGCCACACTTCCGCGCCGAGACCCGTCTTCGGTGGCGGGTTGGTGTTCGTCGTGTCGGGACGCGGCGAATGCGAACTTCTGGCCATTCGACCGGATGGCAAAGGCGACGTCAGCGAAACGCATGTCGCCTGGAAGACCACCGAATCCGTCATCCTTCCGCAGGAACCTTCGCCCATCCTCGTGGACGATCTGCTCTACTTGGTCAGCAACGCCGGTATCGTGACCTGCTTGGAGGCGGCAAGCGGCCAGAAGGTTTGGAGCGAAAAGGCGGGTGGGAACTACGTCGCGTCGCCCATCTACTGCGACGGCCGGCTCTATTGCGGAAGCACGCAAGGCAAGATGGTCGTGTTCAAAGCCGGGCGCACTCCCGAAATCCTCGCGACCAACGAACTCGAAAGTGGATTCATGGCATCGCCATCCGTGGCAGGAAAGGCGTTGTTCTTGCGGACAAAGACGCACGTGTATCGAATCGAAGAGTAGACTTCTCGTACGATAGATCGAGATAGGAAAAAACAGGGGGCGTGCCAAGCGCTTGGCACGAGAAAGGAGTTGCGATGTCGGCAATTCAGTTGGGATTGAACACGGAAGCATTTCGCCACGCGGACAAACCGCTCGAATACGCGCTCGGCGCAATTCGCAAGCAGGGGTACAAGTACTGCGAACTCAACATGCTAAATGGACGCGACCTCTTGTGCGAGGCCGGCTACTACGGCGCGATCAGCATGGAGCGCGACCCGCTTGAGATTCGGGAAATCGTCGAGCGCTTCGGCTTGAAGGTCAGCGCGGTCTCCGCGCACGCCCCCATGGCGCAACCCGAGATCAGCGTCCCCTTCCTTACGCGCGCCATCGAATACGCGGACGCGCTTGGGGCCACGTGCGTATGCACCGACGAAGGCGTAGTGCCCGATTGGATGACGAAGCGGCAGGCATTCGACGTGATCTACTACACCCTGCGCCGCGTTCTGCCCGCGGCCGAGCGGCACAAGGTTCATATCGCGCTCGAACCACACCAGAAGTATTCGGTCAAGCTGAACACGTATCTGGAGATTCTGAATCTCGTGAAGTCGCCGTACTTCAACTGCAATCCCGACACCGGCAACGTCTTCATGGCCGGACAAGACCCTTACGCCTACCTCGAAGCGATCGCGAAGAGAATCGTGCACGTGCATGCCAAGGATATTGGCGGTGTTGTCATGAGCGACCGCGGCAAAGTCACCGGCGTGCCGTCGGGCTGTGCCTGCGGCGAAGGCGTGCTCGACTGGGGACGCATCGTGAAGATCCTTCGCAAGGCAGGCTTCAAGGGCGTCATGTCCGTGGAATGCAGCACGGAAGAACAGGGGCGAACGAGCCTCAAATGCCTGAGCAGCGTATTGCGCAAGAAGTAGTGGCCAAGTGTCGCACGAACAAACCACGATGAGAAACAGCGGAAATCAGGGACTGACACAAGCGAAGCGAAACGAAGTGGAGCGCAGACGTGCCTGTCCCTGCTTTCCCGAACAGACTACGATGAGAGACAGCGGAAATCAGGGACTGACACAAGCGGAGTCCGCTTCGGCGGACGGAGACGTGTCTGTCCCTGCTTTCCGCACCTCGGGTAAGTTACAACCAATTCGAAGAGACTACGATGAGAAACAACGGAAATCAGGGACTGACACAAGCGGAGTCCGCTCCGGCGGACGGAGACGTGTCTGTCCCTGCTTTCCGCACCCCAAAGAGGAACAAGGAAATGAACATTAATCGACGGCAATTTCTGAAGTTTTCAGTCGCGACTGGAGCCGCGATCGGTCTACCCAACATCGTTCCGTCGTCCGTCTTCGGCGCGGAGGGCGCGGCATCGCCCAGCAACAAAATCACGCTGGTATGCATCGGCGTCGGAGGCATGGGCACGGGCAATATGGAGAAGTTTCTCGGACTCGACGATTGCCGCGTCGTGGCCGTGTGCGACACCTACGAGGATCGGCGGAAGAAAGCAAAAGAAATCGTCGACGCGCGGTATGGCGACACGGGATGCGCCATGTACGGCGATTTCCGCGAAGTGCTCGCACGCGAAGACATCGATGCGGTGATGATCGCCGTGCAGGACCATTGGCACGCGATCGTCGCGACCGAGGCAGTCAAGGCCGGCAAAGACATGTATTGCGAGAAACCGCTCGGCGTATCGGTGGAGCAATGCCGCATCATTCGCGACGCCGTGCGCGGAGGCAAGCGCGTGTTTCAGACCGGCACGTGGCAACGCTCGCTCCCGGACTTCCAGCGCGCCTGCACGCTCGCCCGGAACGGCTACGTCGGCAACATCCACACGCTCGAAGTCGCCGCTCCAGGAGCCCACTACCGTCCCAAATACAGCGGATCGCTTGACCCGCAACCCGTCCCCGAAGGGTTCGACTGGAACATGTGGCGAGGGCCCGCGCCCGACAAACCCTACAATCGCGGCCGTGTCGAGTGGCCGGATTGGTATCTGATTTGGGACTACTGCGTCGGCTTCATCGCCAACTGGGGTGTCCATCACCTCGACATCGCCAACTGGGGATGTCCGCGCGTCGGCCAACTGCCGTTCGAAGTCGAATGCAAGGCCGACTACCGCAACGAGGTCTTCACGGACAACGTGAATGCGTGGGAAGCCACGTTCACCTTCGCCGACGGCCTCAAGATGATCTTCAAGGACAGCAGCAAATTCGAAGAAGGCAACGTCCGCCAGGCAGGCTGTTGCTTTATCGGCGACGAAGGCTGGGTCCACGTCGACCGCGCCGGAATCTGGGCCGAACCCGAGTCCCTCTTGACCGTGCCCTTCAAAGACACGGACGTACGCCTCACCGATTCCACGAATCACGGGGGCAACTTCCTTGAGTGTGTGCGCAGTCGGAAGGACCCGGTGTCCGACGTGGATGCCGCCCACACGGCCTCCATCCTCGGCATGATCGCCGACATCTCCGCGCGGCTCGAACAGAAGCTGAAATGGGATCCGAAGGCCGAGCGATTCATCGACAACGACAAAGCAAACGAAAGGCTTCAGCGCACCATGCACAACGGATGGAAACTATCATGAGACTTGCAAGACACGTGACGCCGCTCGCCGTTGTTCTCGCCTGTGCGAGCATGCTCTGCGGAAGCATCGCGGCGGCTCAGGCGCCCTTTGGCTGGCGCGTGGGACCGGCTGCCTGGAGCTTCAAAGAATTCACCTTCTTCGAAGCCGTCGACAAGACCGCTGCCGTGGGCATGTCGTGCATCGAGGCCTTCGAAGGACAGAAGGTCCGCCCCGATTCGGATGTCGTGCTCAACGCCGATTTGTCCGACGAGGTCATCCAACAGATCAAGGCCAAGCTCGATGAGGCCAAGGTCAAACTGACGAGCATGTACATCCACAACATCCCGGCGGACGAGACCGTGTGCCGGCGCACCTTCGAATTCGCACGCAAACTCAACCTCGAGTTCATCGTCTCGGAACCCGCGCCGGAAGCGCTCGACATCATCGAGAAATGCTGTAACGAGTTCGCGATCAACCTCGCCATACACAACCATCCCGAAGGCAGTTCGCGGTACTGGAAGCCGGAAGAAGTCCTCAAGGTCTGCGAAGGCCGCGGACCGCGCATCGGCGCCTGCGGAGACACTGGGCATTGGCTGCGCTCCGGCCTCAAGCCTGCCGACGCGATACACCTCCTGGGCAAGCGTCTGCTCTCGCTTCACGTGAAGGACCTCGACAAGGCCGCTCTCGATGCGCACGATGTGCCGTGGGGCCAAGGCGCGGGCGATATCGCCTCCGTGTTGAAGGCCGTGTATGAACTCCGTTTGACTCCCGGCCTGTTCGCCGTAGAATACGAATCGGATTGGCTGAACAACATGCCTCAGATTGAGGCTTGTGGCAAATGGTTTCAGGAACAAGCCGCGGCGCTCGGGGCCGTCGCGACCCGCGAAGACCCCCTGTTTGTAGGATGGGCCACTGCCGATATCACGCCGTCGAAGCCCGTATCGCTCGCCGGGCAACTTCAGAAACGGATCTCCACGAGCGTCCGCGATCCCTTGACTGCCACTGCGTTGGCCATCGAAACCCGCGGACCCAACGGCGAAACCGAACAAGCCATCCTCGTGTCGTGCGACATCGTCGGGATCGACAAGGTTACGGCCAGCCGTATCCGCGATGCCGTCAAGGAGCGCGTGCCGGAACTCGACGTGCGCAAAATCGTCGTGAGCGCCACCCACACCCACACAGCGCCCGTGCTCGATGGGAGCGTGTTCAAGGGCCTCTACGACGTGACCGAAAGCGACGGCGCGATGCAGCCCGAGGAGTACCGCGCATTCTTTGTCCAACAGACCGCCAACGCCGTGGCCGATGCGTGGCAGAACCGCGCCCCCGCAACCATGAATTGGGCCTTGGGCAGCGCCGCCGTCGGCATCAATCGACGCGCCCGGTTTGCGGACGGCACTGCCGCCATGTACGGCGACACGCGCCGCCCCGATTTCATGAGCTTCGAAGGCAGCGCGGACCCCGCGGTCCAGATGCTCTACTTCTGGCGTCCAGACCAAACCCTGACCGGCGTCCTGATCAACCTTCCCTGTCCGGCACAGGAAACCGAGGGCCTATCGGAAGTATCCGCGGATTTCTGGCACGACGTCCGCCAGGAACTCCGCCGCCGTCACGATCCAAATCTCTTTGTCCTTCCGCAGATCTCCGCGGCGGGCGACGTCTCTCCTCACCCCATGTTCCGAAAGTCTGCTGAGACGATCATGCTGGAACGGCGCGGAATATCGCGCCGGGAAGAAATCGCCCGGCGCATCGTGAACGCGGTGGACGACACGCTGCCGGCCGCGGGCAAGGATGCCAAATCCGCCATCGTCCTCAAGCACGATATCGTCGAGCAGGATCTCCCTGAAATCCAACCCCCGCGCGACCCCTTCTATCTCACGGACTCGGTCCATCCCATTTTCTATCACGTGCTGCGCATCGGCGACATTGGGATGGCCACGAATCCGTTCGAGTTGTTTCAGGACTACGGCATGCGCATTCAAGCTCGCAGCAAACCCGTGCTGACCTTCCTGGCCCAACTCACAGATTCGAATGGCGGGTATCTTCCCACAGCCGAGGCCATCCCCGGCGGCGGCTACAGCGCCGACAAATTCGTTGTCAGCCCCGAAGGCGCGCAACTGCTCGTCAACACGACGATCGCGCGAATCGATTACTTCTTGCCCTGATGCGGCATTCGTAGAAAATATGACTTTGTAGCGCCTGCCCTCTGTGGCAGGCGTCTTCAACTTTCCCCAGGCGACGGGTTAGAAAACCCGCCCTCCGAAAGGCCATCCTTGCGCCTGCCCTCTGTGGTAAGCGTCTTCAATTCGATTCTTCGCCGCTGGGATTTCATCCCGACGCGACCTATTCGATTACGATCATCGCCGAGATTACGACTTTCGGAACCATTACCTCGACGCGCGATCCGCTCCCCTCCGCCGTCGCCGTAAATGCGATCTCTCGTGACGGTGTCTCCGGGTCGGCACTTGAAAACTGCACCGCTTTCACCTGCGCAAACGGCACAAATACCGAGACCCGCAAATTCTCCGCGGGAGTCACCTTGTCTTCGAAAGACGACAGCCGCTCGACATGCAGGTTGTACACATGCACGACCGTGCTTGTCTTTGTGTCGCGCACAACGCAGCGCACGGTCGCTGGACCGTCAATCGAGAGCGAAGGCGAGCCGATCGCTTTCTGCAGCGACTCGAACCAATCCGGCGATTTCGCCGTGACCACCGGCTTGCCTGCCTGCTCGATACTCTGCAAGGTCCGCTTCGCCGGTTCCGAAGCCACGTCGCGGCTTTCGAGGAGCGTAACACCCGCCGCGCCTGCACGCGCCGCAGTGAAGTCGTCTTCGCTCAGGACTTCAAATTGGACATTCGCGCGCTTCAGTCGCGCGGCCAGTTTCAACGCGACGCAATCCTCTGTTTGGAGCCACCGCTGAAACGGCAGAAACAGGCACACATCGCGCCGCGGCGCCGATGCATTCAACACGTCCGTATGCGACCGCAGCCAGTCCGCGTAGGGCCGCACGGCGGCAATCATTTTGGGCCGCACATCGTCGGGCCACGTCGACCAGAGCATATACGACGCCTTGTGCGCGGCTGCCTCCGCCATGGCAAGCTGCACAAGGTGCGCCGGGGTATGGTAGTCGCCCTCCGCAATCGTCACGGCCACGAGCGGCTTGTCGTGGACGATGGCGTGCAGCGCCGCATACGTTGGACCGTATTCGATGACCTTTCCATCCGGCAACACGCGCGGTTGAGTCGACGTGTCTTCGATCACGACGAAATCTTCGGTCTTGCTCATCTCATAGATGTTGTATGCATAGCCTTGGCATTGGCTGTAGAACGAGCCCGGCGCGTTGAGACTATTGTTCGCGGTGATGACTGCGTGCGGATTGATGAGACGAGCGTATTCGCGGATCTCCTTGAAGAAATCGCGCGCGATCGTGCACCGGTACCGTTTGAAGTCGGAGGCATGGTCCTGCGCCAACTTGCGCAACGATTCGAGCGAACCGTCTTCGACGGTCTCGCCTTCCGCCCTCAGAAAAGCCGCGAATCCCTTCATGCAATGCGGACAGTAGCAACCCTGATTGTGGACCGTCGGGTTGTCGAAGAAGATCCCGTCGTGTCCGGTTTCAAGCTGCTTGCGCACCATGTACTTCTCGTAGGCGCGCCAGTCGGGATTGTTCATGCACGCGGGCTTGTAGTCGCCGCCATACCACGACGGCAACGGCTTCCCGTAAACGTCTTGCTGAAGCCATGTGTCCGGCGTCGATCCAAACTCCGCGCGTTGCTCCGGGGTCCAATTCTTGCCGAAGGTATCGATGCCGACAATCGACGTGGCGCACAAATAGCCCAGCACCGTCTTGATGCCTTGAGCCTTGGCCTGCTTCGTGTATGCGGCTTCAACCTTCAGCCGCTCGGCCCACGCTTCGGCGGGCGGAAGACCATTGTACCCATCGCCGCCAAGGCCGCTCGCGTAGATGACGGTTACGCCGCATGCAGCCGCGGCTTCAGACTGGTGAGAGAACGTGTGAAGGTGCTCGAACGCATGGAATGCCGCGCCGGTGCGCAGGTCCGGCGCTTCTTGCGCGCCCGAGGTCACGCAGAAAACAAGCAGGCAGAATTGGCAAAACCGGACGTTCCATTTCATTGCGTCAACTCCCCTTGATGATGCCGCTTACGTCCAGCACATAGATTTGCCGTTGGCCGCTGTGCCGCGAATCGATCGAGATGGTCTTGCCGTCCCGGCTCCAGCGCGGATGCAGGTCGCAGCGAAACTCCAAGTCTTCGACTTTGGGATGATAGAACCGCCCGAGTTTGACCAGCTTCCCGTCTTCGGGCCGGTACAACATGAGCGTGATCATTAGCTTCGAATCCGGATACGTGTCGGTGAGAATCCATCGCTTGTCCGGCGAATACGTGCAATGCCCATCGACCGTCAGCACGTCCGCGCCGATTGTCGCCACCTCTTCGGTCTTGTCGGTGTACACGTGGAATTTTGCCCCGTCCGCGGGCTCCTTGGACCAGCCCATCAAGACGGCCGGCGTCTTCCAAATGTAGTGCGAAACCATCCCATGATCGTTGAGGCAATAGAGATCCGTGCCGTCGGGATTGGCGGTGAACAAGCGCGTCGTGCGCCCCTTCCTGTCGGTGGTGTTGAGAAACGCCCGTTCAAGAAACGAGAAGCGCGTGCCATCCGTGTTGAACAATAGATGATTGAACCAATGCTTCGAATCGGGGTTCGTGCTGGAAGGAATCGATGCCGTGCGATCGATCGAGACGATGAGCTTCGATTCGCCCGTATCCAGATTCATGGAGTAAATTCCATCCTCGGCGGGATGGGGATCATCGGCCCACGGATCGATCACTCCCTTGTACCCGTATCCGGGACGCGTGTCGTCGAGGCGCGCAAATGGAATACTCATTCCCGTCTTGCCGTCGGGGCTGACGCAGTAGACGGGGCGCGGCAAGGTGCGCGACTCGCCTGTCTTCAGATCCTTGATGATGGCAATGTAGTGATCGCCGTCGCGGTCGTTATAAATGACCTTCGTGTCCGAGCCGGGAAGCCACTGCAGCATGCAACCCTGCTGCCAGCACCACGACCGCGATTCCCCGAATTGGGTCCACGTATCGCCGTTCGCAAGGTCGATCACGCCCACGCGGATCACGTCATCCGGCGTGGGCTTGCGTCCCTCGAAATCGGTCTCCATCCCAAGAAGGCGCTGGTTGGCCGAGTCGAATTGCAGCTTGTCGTAATAAGCGAACCAGTGCGCTTTGGGTCCCTGCGTGACGGCCCGCAACGGAACGGCCATTCCTTCAGTTTGGACGGGAGGCGTTTGGGCCTCCACACTCAGCGCCACAAGAAATGCAATGGTCAGGCTCATGCAGCTAAGCATCTTAACGACTCCCCCCTGTGCTTCTCGGAATTCTTCATGTTCGACTCTTGTTTACTTGCAGGCACTCGACGCTACTGCTTGGCAACAAAAACGGTATTCCACTCAGAGGTACTCCCCATGTCTCACTCTACACAACTCCGCAAGCGCATTGCATTTATGGCGTTGTTGCCTTTGGTTGCCATCGCCCTTACGGGCTGCCCGGCGACCCCTCCCCAGGTCGTGCCGTCCGTGGACCTTACGCTCTACGTAGGCTTTTGGTATCAGATTTCCGCATTCCCCGCGTTCTTCAACCGCAACCTGGTCGGCGTGACTGCGGAGTACACGCTCGTCGAGGCAGGTGTCGTCGATGTGCTGAACAAAGGATTCGAAGACGCCCTCGACGGACAAGAGGTCTCCATCGAAGGCGAGGCCCGCGTGGCGGACCCCGACACAAACGCCAAGCTCGAAGTTGAATTCGACTTTCCTCTCGGGAAGCTCTTCAAGGGCGAATACTGGATCGTCGATCTGGATACGACCTTCTACCAATACGCCGCCGTCTCCGATTCAAAGCGCAGCACCCTCTTCATCCTGAGCCGCACGCCCCAAATGGACGAGGCGGTCTATGACGGAATCATCGCGCGCCTTCAAGCCAACGGCTTCGACACCAGCAAGCTCATCCTGACCCCGCAACCGATTCCTTAAACCCCTACTCTTGATATCGACACGGCGCAACGCACGCCAGGCGTGTGTTGCGCCGCGTTGCGTCCGGGGGTATGGTATCCCTTGTATGCTCGTTTTCTACGGACTTCAGAAGTCTAGACTCAGTCGTAGTAGCAGTTTTCTTTTTGGTTCTTTTTCTTTTGTGGAGGGCTGTGGATATGTGGATAACCGGCCTCGTGCCGGCTTATGGAGAGTCTTCT
>JBHEKO010000039.1:0-4919 GCA_041859475.1 Candidatus Hydrogenedentales bacterium | reverse complement strand
GACGGATCGGTCGCGCCCGGCGAACGCAAGGGCGACGAACTGATGCGTACAGGGCTGCCCGTCACACTGTCGCGTCGCTACACTTGCGATTTGGTATACGTGCAGGATGCATCCTTGGGGAAGCCCGCTGGCCTCGACGTGCCCGGCGCGTTTCACTTGGGCGAGGCGAAGACGGATTCGGATGCCTTTCACGCGTCCGTCAAACTCGCATGGGCCGCGAGCGAAAACGCCCGAAGCTATCGCGTACGGATCGGAAGAACAAGAGAGTTGAGCGATTTTATCGCGGAAAAAGTCGTGACGGGCTTGGCGACGACCATCGCGAACATCCCTCCGAACACGGAGTTGCTTTGGGCTGTCGAAGCCATCTCGTGGGGTGGAAAGCGAGAAAGCGAAAGCGGTGCAAGGACATTTCAGACACCTGAATTGAAAGCCCTGCCCAACGTGACGTTCCTGTCCGACATGGAATGGGTGCGCTCCAACGCGGGTGCTGACAACAAAGTCCATCGCGACACCAACTACTCCGGCGGCGAAATCCACATCGCCGGAGCGGCCTACCCGAAAGGCATCTGGACGCACGCGTACAACGACGCCACGCCCGCCGACCTTGTTGTGTCTATCGCGGACAAGGGGTTCGCAAAATTTGTAGCCGACGCAGGCGTCGAGGACAGCGGCACTGGCGGCAGCGTTCAGTTTCAAGTTCTCGTTGACGGGTCGGTGAAAGCCGAAAGTCCTGTCATGAGGGCCGGCAGCGCGCATCATTTCGATGTTGAGGTTACTGGAGCGAGAGAAGTCACTCTGCGCGTCCTGAACGGCGGCGACGGATTCAATTGCGATCATTCTGCTTGGGGCAATGCGCGTCTCATCAAAGCGGGTTCGGCCGACCCGCTAGGGTAGAGCCATTGTTAAGACCAGTGCTGAAGTTAGGGAAGCAGCCGAGGGCGGCTGCTCCACATGTTGCCTCGTCTATCCCCAATGTGGGGCAGCCGCCCTCGGCTGGCGCCCTCAACTGTTTCTTTCGGCTGCTTCTCTTATTTCTGCCTTACTTGCTTTTGCCGGTGAGCAGATTGACCGCAATTCCCATCGGTTCGCGGTCGGTGGCGAGTGGGGGGTCGATGGACAGCGAGGTGATCTCGGCGCGTTGCTCCGGGGAAAGACCGATATCCACGCAGCCGAGTGCATCGTCGAATTGCGCCAGCGTGCGTGCGCCGACGATAGCGCTGGTAATCGCGGGGTTGCTGATGACCCACGCATTCGCCAACGCAGCGGGGGAGAGGCCCTTCGCTTGCGCGTAGTCCACGAAGCGCCCGGCGATTTCCATGTATGCGGCGTCCTTGTAGCGTTCGATGTACATCGCATTTTCTTTGATGCGTCCGGACTCGCCGCGATGGTATTTGCCCGTGAGGAGTCCCGCCGCAATGGGACTGTAAGGGCAGACGGCGAGTTGTTCGTGTTGTGCGAGCGGGAGTATTTCCACTTCAACTTGGCGTTTGAGCAGGTTGTACATCGGTTGCACGACGACGATGGGGGCGAACCCCTTCGCCTCCGCCACGGCGATGGATTTCATGATCTGCCACGCGGAGAAGTTCGACACGCCGAAGTAGTGAACCTTGCCCCGATCGATGAGCGACGAAACGGCATCGAGGCTATGGTCGATATCTGTGTGTTCGTCCCAATGGTGCAAGTACAAGATATCCAGCCAATCCGTCTGCAAACGTTTCAGGCTGCGGTCGACTTCCATGTGGATATGCCGTCGCGAACTGCCCCGTTGATTGGGGGCGTCGCCCGTAGGGAAGTGGACCTTCGACGCGAGGACGATCTCCTCGCGGCGCGGTTTGAGCCAGCGCCCGACGATTTCCTCCGTTAGCCCCTTGCAGTAGATGTTCGCAGTGTCGAAGAAGTTGATGCCCTTTTCGACTGCGCGGTCCATGATGGCATTGGCGGTCTTCTCGTCGGACTCTTTTCCAAAGGTCATGGTGCCCAGGCAGACTTCGGACACTTGAATGCCGGTCTTGCCGAAATAGGTGTAGTTCATGAATGACGTATCCTTCGCCGGGTTGTGGACTGAATGCGTGATTTTATCACCTCGGCGTGCGCCGGTGTAACCTGCATGGGTGCACTTGGCACAGAAGAGGTGACAGTGGTTGTGTGGATGTCCTGATTCGGCCTGGACCAGGAAGGTGCGACATGGGTATGCTTCGTGCTCTTGATCAACTTCGACGATGGGGTTCCAGAACTATCATGCTCGCCGCAATTGCCACAGCCTTGCTTTCCAGCGCGTGCCCGGGAACAAATAAAGAAGTCCGGCACGCGTCGCTTGTTCACGATGGGCTTGCGCGCACGTACCGGTTGTTTGTGCCTCAGGGTGCTTCGAAGGGCGCATCGGTTCCTTTGGTCATTGTGTTGCACGGCGGCGGAGGCAACGGCGAGAAGATTGCGCGACTGACCAAGTTCGACGAGTCGGCGCGCAAGCATGGATTCATCGCCGTGTATCCCGATGCCTACGAAAAGCATTGGAACGACGGACGTCAAGGCACGCCGTATGCGGCCATGCAACGCAACGTGGACGACGTCGGATTCATCGAGTCGTTGATTGCGGTGCTCAAAGGCCAGTATGCGATTGACAGTTCCCGCGTCTACATCACGGGCGCCTCCAATGGCGGCATGATGACGTTTCGCATGCTTTGCGAGCGCACGTCGCTGTTCGCGGCGGCCGCGCCCGTAATTGCGAATATGCCCACGGACCTGATCGGCGCGTGCAATCCCGGCGCGTCCATTCCGATGCTGATCTTGAATGGCGAAGAGGACCCCCTCATGCCATGGGACGGCGGCGAGATCTCGCCCGACTTTCCCAAACGCGAGAAGACCTTCAAAGGAACCGTCGTGTCGACCGGCGAAACCGTGGCATATTGGTTCGACTGGAACGCATGCACCTTCGTGGGCGACAAGACGTATTTGCCCGACGCGGACCCCAATGACGGAACGCGGATATGGTATCAGGCACACACCGGCGGAACGGACGACGCCGAGGTCATCCTGTATGGCGTTGAAGGAGGGGGCCACGGCTGGCCAGGCGGGTCACAGTATCTGGTCGAGTCGATCATCGGCAAGGTCAGCCGCGACGTGGACGCCACCGAATTAATCTGGGACTTCTTACAGAGCCATACGCGTAGTTAGGTCATCGATTCCCGCTTGGTCTCTTCATCCTCCTCTTGCGTACCGCCCGTGGCGAGATTTCCAGTCCGCATCCATCGTATTCTTGACGCAAACGCCCCGGAGGCGGTAAGTGCTGGGCTGCGTGGGAGGTGAGCACATGAAACGCAGAACGTTCATGAAGTTGGCTGGGGTGGCTTCCGTGGGGGCGCTGGCGAGCCAGTGTGCCACGGTCGTTCCCAAAGAGAGTCCGAGGGCGGTGACAGGGGAGGCGGCGGATATGGGCGATGTGCCGATTCGTGAGGAATGGCTTGCGGGCCGCAATCAAAACCGATCCACGGTGACGTGCCGCCACGGCATTGTGTGCACGAGTCAGCCGCTTTCCAGCATGGCCGGCGTGGACATTCTGAAAGCGGGTGGCAACGCCTTCGACGCTGCCGTGTGCGCGAGTGCGATGATGAGTCTCGTCGAACCCATGAGCTGCGGCCCTGGCGGCGACCTGTTCGCGATCGTGTGGTCGGAAAAAGACCAGAAGCTCTTTGGTCTCAACGCAAGCGGGCGCGCGCCCTATGACTGGAGCCTGGACGTTGCGAAAGGCATGGGCCTTACGCAGATACCGTCCCAAGGCCCATTGGCTTGGTCAGTTCCGGGGTGTGTGAGCGGATGGTCGGCGTTACTTGAACGATTCGGCACGAAGGCCCTCGCGGATGTGCTGGCCCCGGCGATTGCTTGCGCGCGCGAAGGGTTTCCCGTGTCGCCAATCATTGCGCGAGGCTGGGGATTCCCCGCCAGCTACGACACATTGGCGCGAACCTATATGCCGGGAGGCAGAGCGCCCGGCTTTGGCGATATTTTCTGCAATGCTTCATTGGCGGATACCTTCGAGCAGGTTGCGGAAGGTGGAGCGGATGCGTTCTACAAGGGAGAGATCGCGGACCGTATTGTGAAGTTCTCCAAGGAAGTGGGCGGCAAGTTTTCCAAGCGCGATTTCGAAGACCACACGGCGGATTGGGTGGATCCCATAGGCACGAACTATCGCGGGTTCGACGTGTGGGAGATTCCGCCGAACGGGCAAGGGCTTGCCGCGCTCCAGACGCTCAACATACTGGAGAATTTTGAAATCAATGCGCTGGAGCCCAACTCCGCCGAATATCTGCATCTCTTCATCGAGGCGAAGAAGCTGGCATACGAGGATCGCGCCGTGTATTACGCCGACCCGGCGTTTGCGGAAGTGCCTGTAGCCAAGCTGCTATCGAAGGAGTATGCGCGCAAGCGCGCTGGTCTCATCGACCCACGACGCGCGAGCATCTCCGTCAAGCCAGGCAATTTGGATGGTTCGAGCGACACGATCTATCTCACTGCTGCCGACAAAGAGGGCAACATGGTCTCGCTTATCCAGAGTATCTATGCGGGGTGGGGGTCCCATCTCGTGCCGGATAACCTCGGTTTTGCACTGCAGAACCGCGGGTCGGCCTTTGCGCTCGATCCAAAGCATCAGAACCGCCTCGAACCTCACAAGCGGCCGTTTCACACGATCATCCCCGCGTTTGTGACGAAGGAAGGAAAGCCCGTGTTTTCCTATGGCGTGATGGGCGGAGACTTCCAGCCACAGGGCCACGTGCAAGTGCTGGCAAACATCGTCGATTTCGGGATGTCCGTGCAACAGGCGGGAGACCAACCGCGCGTCAACCACGACGGCAGCTCCGACCCGGACGGAAGCACGATGAAGGCAGGAGGGAGCGTGGGCTGCGAGCGGCACATCCCGGAGG
>JBHEKO010000333.1:0-6714 GCA_041859475.1 Candidatus Hydrogenedentales bacterium | reverse complement strand
TGGGCCTCAACACTCTTCCCACTCTATGGCCCTAGAAGCCGGTGATATCCTCGTCAAGAGGGATTACTTGCTCCGGATTGGCCACGCGCGTACGCGCCGACGGCGCCGCTAGCGCGGTGCTCGCCGAAGACCGTGAACGCCGTTCGCTGCTCGCGCTTGAAAAGGTGAGTGCAACGCGGCGATGCCCATTTCCACCGTTACGAATGCTGGCATTGGCGTCGTTTCGAAGGTCCGCATCCGCCGCCGCGCGCCCCTTGATGAGTGCCGTCAGCGACGCCACCATCTCGTTGAGTTCGCGGGCTTGGGCGGAGAGCTCTTCGCCTGCGGAGGCGGCCTCTTCCGAGTTCGCGGCGGTGGTCTGCGTTACTTTGTCCATCTGGGCGACGGCCGTCGAAATCTGGTCGATGCCTTGGGCTTGTTCGTTGCTTCCGGCGGAGACTTCCGCCATGAGCGCGGCGACTTTGCCGACGACATCGGCAATTTGCTCGAGTATGGCGGCGACTTCGTCGGAGGCGGCCACGCCGCGGTCGGAGTTCTTCTTCGACTCGTCGATCAACGCGGCGGTGTTCTCCGCGGCTTCCGCGCCGCGTTGCGCAAGGTTGCGGACTTCTTCGGCCACGACGGCGAAGCCTTTGCCTGCATCGCCGGCGCGCGCCGCTTCGACGGCGGCGTTTAAGGCGAGCAGGTTGGTCTGGAAGGCGATCTCGTCGATGGTCTTGATAATGCGGGCGGTCTCGTCGGAGGAGGTCTTGATCTGGGCGACGGCTTCCATCATGCCCTTCATGGCGGCGCGGCCTTTGTCGGCGCCTTGGCGGGCTTCGATGGTCATCGTATTCGCTTTGTTGGCGTTTTCCGCGTTCTGGCGCGTCATGGAGGTGAGTTCTTCAAGCGACGCGGAGGTCTCTTCCAACGAGGAGGCTTGCTCGCTTGCGCCCTCCGCCATGGACTGGCTCGCCTGGGCCACTTGCCCCGATGCACTGTTGACTTGGGCCGCACCCTCGCGCAGGTTTCCGATGATGATGGAAATCGCCTTGGTGATGCTGCGCGTAATGAACAATGCCAGCACGACACCTATCGCGACCGAGATACAGAAGCCGATGATTATCTGCGTGGACGCGTCCGAAACCGCCGCTGTCGCCACACGCACCGTGTCGTCCATGCCGAGCTTTGCCGTGTTCTGCGCCTGCTCCAGCACGCGGTCGCCCGCCACGCCACGCTTCACGCCGAGATCGGCCAGGTTGGTCATCGTCGCGACCAGGTCCGTCATGGCCGTCTTGTATGCCAGTCCGGCTGCGCGAGTCTCTTCAATTTGCTTCAAGTTGACTTCCAGCCGCGTTATGGCCTTCAACGATTCAAACAGCTTGTCCATCTCGTCGAAGTTCTTCAGGGCTTCCTCGATTGCCTTCACGTCATTGAGGGCCTGCCCCTTCCAGACGGCGAGGCGCGTGGCGTTGCCCAAGGTGATGATGTTGTTCACCATGGCTATCTTGTCCGCGCGTTCGACCAGCTTCTCGGGCGTTACGGCTACGGACGCGGGAGCTGCCTCTGGCGTGGTGGCGGCTTCCCCTCCTGCGGCAGGAACTGCGGCAACTACGGCAGTTCCCATGATCTCTTCGCGAAGCGACTTTTCCTGACTTGCCAGGAATGAGCTGCACGTATCCATGTACGCTTTGGCCGCATCATTCAGGGCAGTGCGATCTGTGGCGATCTTGTCTATCGTTTGCTTGGTTTGATTTGCGAGTCCTTCGTATTCCACCGCGCTCGATTCCGCAAGGTCCGCGGCCTCCTTGAGCTTCGCCAGCCGGGGAGTGCTTTCGCCCATCGCCTGCGCGTCGTCAAGGAACTTCTTGACCTGCGCCAAGTCCGACTCGCCTTGTTTCCAGAACGCCGGGTCCTCGCTCAGCGCGAAGCCGCGCATCGCATACATGGTCTTCAGCGAGGAGCGTTCCACGTCGTTGGCCACTTGTATTTCGGGAATGTTCTCGGACGTCAGGTAGGTGATTTGTTGGCGCACCGCTCCAATATTCCAGACGGCCAGTCCACCCAGAAATGCCATCAGGAGCATCAGGGTTCCGAAGCCGACACCGATTTTCTTGCCGAGCGTTAGATTTGTAAACATGTTTACTAGTCCCCTTGTGTTGAAGTTATGTCTGCCCGAAATTTGCTTGAGCCGATCCCTAGTCGTTCGTTTCAGCCGGAATTGGGCGTCACGAAGTCCTGCGGTTTGGCTAAGAGCCGGCTGGAAGCCAGCGGTGCATCTCGCAGAACCTACATCTCAATGTCTCAAGAGCCGGCTGGAAGCCAGCGGTACAACTCACTTGTCTGTGTTGCGCGTCTTAGGACGCCCGGCACGGAGACCGGGCTACTTTTCGGTTTTTTGCGCGGCGGACGCTATCGCTGTGACGGCCGCGCTTGAGAGCGCGCGTTCGAGGTCGAGCAGTTCGCAGACCTTGTCGCCCACTTTCGCGATCCCCTTCAGAAAGTCGATCTCCACCGAATCTCCAAAAGACGGCGCCTCTTCGATTTGGCTCTCCTTTATCGCGAGCACCTCGGAGACGGAGTCTACGATGATGCCGGTAGTCGTGGGTCTTCCGTCTTCGCGCTTGGTCTGGAGCACGATAATGCAGGTGCGTTCGGTGTCCGCTATCGCGTCCAGGCCGAACTTCAGGCGCAGGTCGACGACGGGAATCACTTTGCCGCGCAGGTTGATGACGCCGCGCACGTACGCCGGCGTATTGGGCACGTGAGTCACGGGCAGAATGCCGATGATCTCCTGGACCGTTAGGATCTCCAGCCCATAGGTTTCGTTGCCCAAGGTGAATGTCAGATGCTTCCCCGCCGCATCCGATGTGCGCACTGCACTGCCTTCCATTTCAGTTTGAGTCATCGTTTTCCGCCTCCCTTGTGTCCCGAATCGGCACTCGTTCCTAGTTGGACCTTTGGACATCGGCTGCTGGCCGCGCTTCGCTGGTTAATGCCGATTGACTGAGCTTCGCAACCATCGCCGCCACTTCACGAAAGTCGTCGTTGACGCTCAGTACGAGACTTGGATGAAGGACGTGCGCAAGTGAAATGAGCCCATGCTCCATCTCCGGTAACACGACCACCAGCCGTGTGCCTCGAAGAAGCGTGCTGTGAAGTGCAAGCTGACGTAGATGGCCGCTGTCGCGGACGCGAATGATCAGAAGCGTGACTTCGCCCTGGGGACCGAGTAACCATTCAACCAGGGCGTCGTCGGAAAGAAAGGACTCGAATCGAAGAGCACGACTTGCCGACTCCACGACGCAATCCCGCATGCGCCGACTTGCCTCGTCCGGTTCCGAATCCAAGTACAAAACGCTCGCCTTCATACTCCCCGCTTCCGCGCGCCAGTCCTGCCTACGCCACACGCAAGGAAGATAGGAGCAAGGTCTATGCCGGTGCGTCCTCTCTGGAGTCAAGTGACGAGTGACTAATGACTTGCTGGAGATAGCCCCACTTCAGCGAGGCGTGGAGAGCATCCCGTGAGACGAGAATTCTTGCGCCACAAGAAGAAATATTCTTGTGGCGCAAGAACTGAGGAGAAGTACTTGCGGGCATACCGTGGGGCGCGCCCGGCAGAAAGGCCGGGGGTTGCAGAAAAAATGGGGAGGGGCGCAATGCCAACAAACGTGTCGATTGTGAACGGGATGAATTGAGAATAGAAAGAGGGAGGAGTGAATCTGGACGTGTGCGAGCTTCAGCGAAAAAACGAAAAAGCCTCCCGATAGTATAATCCGGTGAATCCCGTTTATCGGTCTGCCGGGAAATCCTCAATATTCGAGCAAGGTAGAAACGTTCGATCCACGAAGAGCCCCATGGACAATGTGGCCCCCGCTGGAATGCCTGTTCGTCGAACAGGTATGTTCTGTATGAAGCGCTTTCGCACATCGATCGAGAGTGTCTCCGCAAATCGATCCGCGTACACGATGCGGCCTTCGTACATCCACCAATAGCCTACGGCGACTGGCAATATCTGGCCACGCTCCTCAGCCGAAGCGTATGTGCGTGATGGAAACGGCGCGCCTTCGTGATTGATGAAAGTCACCGGGACGGAATAGAGGAGTTCCAAGGGGCGGCGGTAGTCTTCTGGAGACCCGCCTCTGAAGGTCAGCTCGGTTGGGTGCTCCGGATATTGCAGTTCCAACTTTAGCGCCGCGGCTTGCATCGCAGGGAGTACGACAACACTGTTCGCTTTGTGCGCGTTTTCGATGGAGGCATGGGGGATTGCAAAGTATCTCTGGTTCAGCGGACGCAGATAGGCTTCCCTGTAGAAGTCTCCCTTTCCATCCTTCCATGCATAAGGCGGTATCACCATACAAGCCGCATCCGGTCCATCATAGGAGGAAAACAACAAAGAGTCGTCCCACATCGTCAAGTCGTTTTCGCGAATAAGCGGGTTTATCGAATACAGACCGTCGACCAAGTAAATTGGAGGCTTAACGTCGGCAAGCGATTCTCTCACACGAGTGATGAACAACTGCCGCTGGCGCGCAAGATGAAAGTCAAGCATGGTGCCCGCAATAGACCACAGCAGGATTGTTACCATCAGGGCAATATGGAGAAGCCTTCGGTAGGGTAGTGCGCCCGCGCGCCCAGAAATGCAGTTGACATCGAACTGCGGAACGAGCAGCACAAAATATGCAGGAAGAAAATACATCCACGTGTAGCCTGAGAATTGCCAATTGCTATGAGACTGGAGTGGCAGCCAAGAACAAATCGCAACGATCAAGCCGCTCAGTGTAATCGCGGTAACCAATACGACCCTGCGGTTCTTCCTGTCTAAAAACGCTCTTGCTAGAAGCATCAGAAGAAGGACAAGGCCAATTCCGTGCGCATGCCAAAGGTAATTTGGAAGGACCTCGAGGCTCGCGCGCAAGTGACTTCCCTCCAGGGTCTTGCTAAAGGCAGCCGACTCGTACTCCGCAATCACGACGAGTTTGTGCAGCATGTACAGCAAAACCGAGACGCCCGCGGAAACGGCTGGACGCCAATCGAATTTCTCTCGGACCAGCATCACATAGACCGCGTAGTACAGCGTTAAGCCCAGCATCAGCGGGTGGCCGAAGCAAGCACACGTTGCGTAAGAAATCAAGAGCAGCATGCGCGCCTTTTGCCCTAGCCGCGCGGTTTCCGGACTGACCTCGGACGCCGCAATAAACAAGAACACGTAGGTCATTGCGTGCATAGCGTCGGCCTGAATGAAGATGTTGTTGTGGACAAGATAGAGGAGCACGCACAAGATATACGCAATCCCAAGATCCTGCCTCCGATACAGGTGGACCAGTACAATCCATATTGCGTAATGGCAGAGGGCGAAGTTCAGCGAATACGCAAGCGCGGCGGTCTCCGATGACAAGCCCAACTTCACGGCAATCAACGGCAAGACCTGCGGCGGGATTTGTACGGTCACGCGACTCAGCGCGCTAAAGAAAACGCCTTGCAGCAACGGGCCCGTGTTGAGAAACACGGATGTATCATAGAGTACCCTCTCCTGAAAGTAGACCACGGCCACGACACCGTAGATCGCAAAAAAAACGTGACCCGCGTAAAGCGGAAACTTGGAGCATTCCGGTGCACTTTTGCATTTAATGGCCGGATTCAATGATGACTTCCCGTTGTCTTTCTTGGCTATACTGTGGCGCCTCATCTATCCGCCGCATCATGGCACGACTCTTTGCAGATACCATGCCCCGGACGCCATATCTACTATCATCATTACAACTACAGCACATAGAAAAAGGCGAACTCACTTCCGCGAGCCGGGCAAAGCAAAGGCTGATCGAGGAATTTGGTCCGGTCTAAGCGGGAGTCCAGGAATAGGGACGAAAGACATGATAGAGGCCACGGTGTTCGCATTCAAGAACGTATGGCTAGGTCTGGGTACAATGACTAGCAGCGCGAAGACTACACGTCTACACGCGGACACATCCGTTAATCCGGCCAATTCCCGTATTGGCGGTCTCCCGAGGGATGGGCAGCCCGAACTACACGCGCCAGCCCATTGCTTCATCTTTGGCAACCAGGCGCAGCATATATCTATCGCGCATGCAACACCCCATAACACTTTGCCGTAAACGGAACATCACTGAGTGTTTACGGGGATCTTCCGTTTTGTTTTGATTGTGATTGCGCTGTATACTTTGACGTTTGGCGCCTTGCTGCGCCCACAAAAGCACACAATACAGCGCCCCGTCTGTGTGAGCATTCCCGTTCTATCTGCCTCATGAAGGAAGAACCAATGCCCGTTACAGCCAACCGGATTAGTGCGATGGATCGCATGATTGTCTACGGGTTGCTCCTTGTTCCGACCACCATCCTTTTCTTTCTAACGTGGTGGCGCTCCTTGGCATGGGACACGATAATCGACATACCCGTCTTCATGTACACGGGCTTCCTGATGGACCACTTTAACATGGTGCCCGTCCGCGATTTCTTCACCTACAACATGCTCGGAACGCACGTCATTTACCGGTGGCTATATCACTTTTTTGGAAGCAGCAATCTGGGCATGCGCCTCGCCGACACGGCCGTATTAATCGTCATCCTCGCGCTTATGATACGAATGCTCGCGCCGTTCGGCCGCCGTGTGGCTTGGGCCGGCGCCGTGGTCTTCGGCCTTCTTCATCTTCGCTATGGCAGCCTCTGATATCTGCAACGCGATTTTCTGGCCCTTGTTCCCATTACCCTTATGGT
>JBHEKO010000670.1:0-8522 GCA_041859475.1 Candidatus Hydrogenedentales bacterium | reverse complement strand
CACGGGACTGGGCGACGACATTCGCTTCACCGGTTTCGTCGATGGCGCTGACCTGCCCGACCTCTATTGCGGCGCTGACCTGTTTGTTTTCCCCTCGCTGTATGAAGGCTTCGGCATGCCTATCCTCGAAGCCATGGCCTGCGGGGTTCCCGTCGCCTGCTCGAACAGTTCGTCACTGCCCGAAGTCGCCGGAGACGCCGCCGCATATTTCGAGCCCCGTAATGAGGCGGCCATGGTTGATATTCTCGGGGGTATATTGACCGGACCGATCTCGCACAAGCAGGCTGTTGAATCCAGGCGTGCGCACGCACTGCAATTCCGATGGGCTGGTGCGGCCCACAGCGCATGCGCACAGCTGAGGGGGACGTGGAAACCAATGTAAGGAAGAGAAGAAGTACTGTGCGTGTATCGGGAAAAGGAGACGAAGGAGTGAGCACACATTAATGCGGATGGGCGATATGCCACTATGGCGTCGCCTGCTTCACGCCAAATCACCGCCACCGAAGGAGCCTGAATAATGATAGACACCCTAAATTGGATGGCGCAACAGTATCTTCCATCGAAAGTCTATGACTATGCAGCATTCCTGGGTAAGGCCATCGTGCTCCAGGCATTTGCTATCAAAAGCTATAGTCTCGGGAGAAAATTCTACTGTAAGGCTCTGAGTGGCGAATCTACACATAATATTTGCATAAACTCCGACTTGACCGTCAGCTGCAATTGCAGCGACATCGATGGGTCGGGGAGGATTGGGAATCTTGGCACTAACTCGCTGAGGGAGGTGTTTGACGGTCAAGTCGCGATGAGATTTCGGGAAAGGCTTGCCAAGGGACGCTTGGCCATCCCGAGGTGTCTGAAGTGTCCGGAGCTAATCCGTATAGAAAGAAAAGACGCAGCGCTTCGAGTGGAGCAGTACGGCTTGCCCAAGTGCATAATGGTTGAAAACACAGTGCTATGCAATTTGAGATGCTTGTGGTGCTGCAGAAATAGAATCACATCCACAAGGCAAGAGAAGGTCATGATGCTTGAGGGCATCGAACGGGTCGCAATTGAGTTGCGGGACTGTGAAGTTGAGGAATTGTCGTACTTTAACCTGGGGGAGCCATTTCTTTCTGCACAAATAGATGAGGAACTCCGCATAATAAGGGCGTACTTACCCGAGGTGCGTATTACCACCTCCACAAATGGTGTGTTTGTTGATAGCGAGAAGAAGAGGGAAGCTGCCCTCCTGATGGATAGGGTGTATTTCTCAATAGACGGCGCGTCGCAGGAGAAAGTGGTTATATATCAGGTCGGCGCTGATTTTGCTAAGTCTATCGCAAATATGGGGCAACTTGTGCGGTCCAGAAATGCCAAAGGACAGAAGATTCCGACTATAGAATGGAAATACGTTGTATTTGCGTGGAATGATGCCAAAGAAGATATCGAAACGGCAATCGATCTCGCACAAGAGTTGGGTGTCGATGCCATATCTTTCTGGTATGGAGACGGCCCTACGCGCTTCAAATCAAAGCTGTTTCACTCAGCGGATCATTTTATTGGGCTTCCAAGAATTAGGAGGAATATGTACCGTAAGGAAATCTCAAAATAGAGACGCAAGTTGACGCCGCGAGGATTTCAAGCGGAGCGAAGTATTAGAGTTGCTACGGGGAGCATGACACCCCGCCATGTTCTTCATATGCAGCCATGTACTGCCGGATAAGATGCGGATACTGGAACTTTTCCTCGACCAAGCGTCTTCCGTTGGCGCCCATGATCTGGCAATGCTCGCGATCACGCAACATGAGCACCAGCTTCTCGCACAGATCCTGCGGATCAGCGACGTCAAACGTAAATCCGTTCTCCCCCTCGACGACGTAGTTGGGATCGACCATGTTACTGAGCAATACGGGCTTGCGTGCTGCCCAGGTCTCCACGACGACGGCACCTGAGTTCATGAATCGCATCGGAAAAACATGAACGTCGCAGACTCTGAAGGAGGCAAGGGCCTCATCGCGAGAAAGTGGACCTGTGAAGCAAACATGCTCCTCTAGATTGTTGTTTTGCACATAGGCCTGCAACTGCCGGTAATAGTCAGGCTCAAAATCACTTCGACCCACGATGAGCACCACAAATCGGGGAAGTTTCTCCCGAAGGTACGGGAGTGCACTCAGCAGCAGGTCCTGCCCCTTGATGTGCGCAACGCGACTCAAGCAGAGAATAACGGGACCATTGTAACCGCGAAGATACTTCTGCCGGAACGCTTCCACATCGACCTCACGGTCGTGTTCTTCCAGTATGGCAGGAACCGTCGAAAGAAACGTGTTGGGATTGACTTCACTAATCATTGCCGTCTCACGCCGTGATATGGTGAAGACGGCATTGAATCTCTTCAATTGCCAACGCTGCCTTGGCGTTAGGGTGAGTTGCTCAAGGGTGTCGCTGATGGCTCCGCCCCTTGTCAAGAGCAACGCATAGTCGAATGCATCATAATTCGTGAGAAATATCGGGATGCGCTTTAGATTTGCTCCCAGCAGGGCCATTTGATTATTTCGATTCAGGGCTGGGAAGCAATGTACGAGATCGTACGCGCCTGACAGCAAACGCGTAAAGACGGTAGGACACAGCGCTTCTGCCCGAAGGTAGGGTAATCGGTTCACGGGATTGTGCAGATTCCATGCCCTGAACACGGTGAACCCATCACGGCGTTCAGTACGAGGAGCATCATCGCGGAGCGGCGTAACGACGTCCACGTCGAAGTGAATGGCGAGTCCTTGGACAATGTTAAGCGTAACTAACTCCGCCCCGCCAACCTGGGGGGCAAAGCGATTGGCGACGACAAGCAGACGTCTTCTCATCGAAAAACTCCCTCGTTGAGTTACTTGCCAAGTCTCGCAGTGAAACCGCGCGTGTCGTAGATGCGTCGCACCGCAACCGAAAACCCCAAGATGATATTGAAAACGATGTAGAAGAGTTGATTCCGGAAATTGTGCTCCGTGAGCGCGGCAAGAAACGCCGCTAGGATGGCGAAGAAGACGCCGGTCAGGACACTCTGCAGGAAATCAGGAGTTTGCGCGAGAAGATGCCGTCCCGCTATCCGGAACCACTGTCCCCAGAGCGCCAGGAAAACAATGAGTCCAGGCCATCCAAGTTCGCCCAACGTCAGGGCAAATGCGGAGTGTGCCATGATCGCACGTGGCCCGTCCCCGCTTTCATCCGTGCCTGCGTATGGATTGCCCTCTTGCGCGCTTACCCAATAGGACCAGTTATTCAGACCTATGCCAAAAGGCTTCTGCTTGGCCATATTCCAGGCTTCGACGCAATAAGCTCTTCTGCCTGCGGCAGCGTCTCCGCTTTCCTCCAACTTGAGCATTCCCGCATGGCGCTCCGCCACCCTGTCGTATCCGCGAGCGAATAGGCCGAGGGCAAGAAGTACTCCTAACACTATGACGATCACTTTGGAGAGAGGCATCGGCTTGGTCATGCTCACTGCGAACACACCAAGGGACGCGACCATAAATGCGGCAATCCCCATGCGGGTGATGGTAAGTATGGTTGCGGCGCATGCCAGCGACCAAGCTGCTAAGCACAGAACCTGTAGAATGAACTTCGATCTTGAAAGCCCGACCGCCAACAGAGTTGGAGCCAGCGTGCAGCAGTAATCTGCGAGTGCGCTCGGATGCTCGAGCGAACCGGGCACCCGCATGTATCCCATGAAGTACCGCTGCGCTATCGCCAGCAAGCCCTCGTAAAGTAGAACCCCGCAAAACAGCGCTAGGCAGAATCGCACGTCTCGATCGTCACGCAGATAAAACGCCACCGCTAAGAAGGCCAAGAGTCCACGAATCAGTGTGAATAGTTCGAAGCACCCAAACAGCTTCGGCTCATGGAAAGCTACAGAAGTGCTTGCGTAGGCGATGAACAAGAGCATCAATCCAAAGCTAGTGGGCCAATACCAACGGCCTCCTTCTCGCCTAGCGGACATTATTGATCCCGCGAGCACAACAATCACCAAGAAGTCTATGACTGAAACTTGAAATCCTCTGTTCGCCGCATGGTACCACCCCCGATACATAAAGTTGATGTCGAGCGTTCCAAGAAACGTTGTTGAAAGCACCATGCACGCAAAGAAGACTTCCCTGGCTCGCCGATACTGCGATGCCAAGAGAGCACAGAAGGGAACGACAATCAGCAGACCGAAGAAAAAGACAGTGTATTTCATGATTTCACACGAGTATCCGGTCGTCTGCGCGTTGGCACTAATTCGGCTATTGAATGGAACAGCACATACGCCGAAGTCGAGGAGGTTCTACAATGGAAGACAGAAGGCTCCTTCAGGGAGATGGTATCCATACGGAAGCGCGCTAGCATGACCTTAGGACTCTTGCGGGGTTGCCGGCCACAACGAGATTCGACTCGAATGACTTTGTGACGACGCTGCCCGCCCCGACGATGCAGTTGTCGCCTATTGATACGCCACCACGGAAGATCGCGCTGTCCCCGATGAAAACATTGTCCCCTATACGAGGCGTATGATTCGCTTGCCGGATAAACCGAACCATACCATAGATGCGTGCGTTGCATCCTATGATCGTTCCCGCAGTAAAGAGGACTCCCAATGGATGGGGTAGGCATAGGCCAGGACCTATTCTGCAGTTCCTGGCGAACTCAAGACCGTGAATATGACGTAACACACGATAGGGTAGAAACGTAGGAAGGCCTCGCTTTTCGAGGAGAAGATAAAGGCGGACCATGATTACAGCGCCGAATGCGTCTTGGGTGAGAAGGGACCTCGCCGTGCCCAAGAATCCAATTCCGTTGCTGGACATGTCTGCTTTGATATTGTCAAACATATTCTCGCGGCTTCCTATTATCCACGACTGGCGTGTTCTAAACCTTCGGTGATGGTCCGCGCAAGCGACTGTAGTATTCGCTCCACATGGTCGAAATAGTCAAACTCCCTCAGCAGTTGGCAAGATGCACGCCTGTTATTTTTCCACTCGTTGCGCCTCTTTGAAACACCGCATCAATGCTGCTGTGGGTGGCCATGAACTGAGCGCACGCTTCAGCCTGATCAGGTCGTTTTTATCATCGGGCTGGAGCCCTCCATAGCAGATAGCGCACAAATAGACAACGCTTCCCAGAGAAACACAGAAAATGATGTTACTCCAACTGTCCAATGGAACCGATGCTTTGAGAGCGAGGAGCGCTGCGAGGTTCGCCGTCGCCGGAAGAAGCCCAGGCAGCATCGAACTCTTTAAGCACGACACGAAGTCGACTTGAGCGATCTTTAGACCAAGGGGCCAAATGAAGATAGGGAAGAACAATGCCGTGGATACCCCGGTGCCTAGGGCGGATCCAAGAGCGCCCATTTTGAGTATCCCCACCAAGTACAATGTGAGACCCAGATTAAAGACGCTCATTCCGAGCAAGCACAGTGATAGTATGCGAATTTTTGCAGTAGCTTCGGCAAGCGGGAACATCATTCGAACACCTTGTCCAATTGGAAAGGCCAGCAACAGGAGAGGCATCACAATTCCGGCAAGTCGATATTCATTGCCCACGTACAAAGACATAATTTCCCGTCCGTATGTCATCAAAGGCACACACACAAGGAGGGTCGACCATAGCGACCACCGTCCACCCTTGAGAAAGACCCCGCGTAGGCGCTGCGTCTGTCCCTGTGTGTGCATGGCAATCAGAACTGGGTTTAAGGGAGCTAGAGCCACGCTGCCAGCCATGGTTATGAAGCGAAGCGGCAGGGAACCAAGATAGAAGCACGTTACATCGAGCGCCGTTCCAAGTCTGTTCAGAATAATCGCGTCTGCGCTAGAGGTGATGCTAAGTGCTATTGCGGAGATGGTAGACCAGCCTCCGAATGATAGCAGTTGCCGCGCAACCGGCCAACTAGCAACTCCTCTCCGGAACCGCAAACACGGCAATGCTCTGAGAGAAAGCGCTAGTGTAACTATGTCTGCGATGGCTCCTGCACTCACGGTTGCGACAATTACCCATAGAACTCGTGGGCTGACGAGAGTAAGAAGGATGAACAGGACCCCCATTCTGAGCAACTGTCCGCCCGTCGAAATCAGATTGACGAGTGCGAACTTCTGTCTGACTGCAAGTCCAACCAGGAAAGGAGACATGGCTAACCGCAAGGCCAGAGATAGCATGAGCAACATCAGCATAATCTTGGCATCTCGAAGGTACTCTGGAGCAATAGCCAGCAGAGCGGATATATGGTGGGTCAGGACTCCGCCGAGAATCACCACCAGGCATCCGGCGGTCCACAGAATAGAGAACATCGTGGAGGCGATTTGGGTGACGCGCGCGCTGTCACCTGCCGCGTAGGCTTCCGTAACAAACCGCAAGATCGGGCTAGTGAGGATCGTTGTCAGCAACGGAGTGAATATCATGATTGAATACAGTACGGGCAGCAGACTGTATTCTTCTGGACCGATTCGCTTCAGGAGGTACTGCTGCATCCATACCAGCACCGTCAGGTTTAGCCCAAGAGCTAGAAGGGAACCGGCGGAGTTGATCAGCACCAGCCGTTTACTGATCTCCACGCGGGCCGGCTCTGCAACGGGTTCGGACATGTTAGCCGTTTGCCCTTCGTGCCCGCGCGTCGTCGTCCTGATGAAGGCGATCTAGTTGATTCCTTCCTTTTAGACTTGATTGCGAAAGGTCAAGCGTTTCGATTCTGTGTCGACATTGCTCGTACAGGTGGGACACCTCGTCCGGTGTGCGAACGGTGACGAGAAAGTTGAATTCACCGCCAGCGCGTTCTTGAGCTGAGGAAAGTCCGTCAACCTCACAAAAACCCGTTGCTGCAATTCTGTAGAATGCATAGCCGCACTCTTTGAGCATGGCCTCGATGGTCTCGTCGTATTCTCTCACCACCTCGACGATGATGTCGGGGCGGATGTTTCGCAGCGTCTCGCGCGCCCCACGCAAGACACTTTGCTCGTGACCTTCCACGTCGATTTTGAGAAGCAGCGAGCCCGGTCGCGCATGTTCCTCGATGTAGGCATCGAGTGTAACTGTGGATACAGTATGGACGGCACGATGCCGCTCGCTGAAGTCAGGTTCCAGGGAACCGCTCATGTCCGACTCAGGAACATAGAACTCACTCGTGCTGCATTTGTCCGATATTGCCTTTGATTCGCAGGTGATACAGAAGTCATTGGCATTCGCGTTTTCCATGAGAATGGCGAACAGCTTGGGATTGGGCTCGAATGCCACGGTTTTGACTTTGGGCTCCTTGGACGCAGCTACCAGCGAAAAGAGCCCGATATTCGCGCCAATATCGATGAACATCTCTGCATCTGTCAGGAGCCGGTCAAATAGCAGCATCGTAATGGGCTCGTAGTATTTCCATCCCCGCCAATGAAGGGTAAATGACAGGTAGTTCCGATGTATATTCGTTAATTGTGCCACCTTGCCGTTGACAAGCTCTGTGTACCCTGTGAACCGCTCAAACCATTCCATTCTAGTGCGCATGCCCATTCGCGCCAGATGCCGTCGCAAGAACGAAGAACGTTGCGACAATATCCATATACCCAATCCGATGATACGCTTAGTCTTGTTGCACAATCCCATTAGGCTCTACCTTTATGTTGTATCTCTTTCGCTTTGGCTTAAACCAGACAAAACCTCATACATATCAGAGTCAGTGCTTTGCGCCGCGGCAACGCTTTCAGCGGAGTGCCCTTGATGTGTTAAGGGACCACCCAGAGTGCGGCGTAGCCCCGGATTCCGGTTAGGGTCTTGCTGTCGCGGGGGAGTTCCATTAGGAGAGGCCCTCCGCCTCGGCGCGCATAAGGGCGTGCATGTTGTCGAGACGAGCGGGTTTAGCAACGTCTGGGACGTTGGTCATAAAGGCAGCGACGGAATCCTTATCTTCGGGGCTGTAGCCGTGCATGCCGGCGAGGGGCTTTTCGCCCATGAAGCTGGGGCAGAGGAGCTGCCCGGGGTCCATGAGGAAGATGAGGTCGCCGTACTTGTTTTCGGGGAAATCACAGCCCCATCGGACAAGTTCGTCTTGGGTGAGGATATGGCCTTGGGGTTCCTGCTTCAGCGCGGCGGTGATGGCATCGCGGGCGCGGGAAGCGTTGAACCAGAAGCGGGCCATGGTAGAGTCGTAGGCGGCCAGATAGTCTTCACCGAAGCGCAGCCCGAGGGGTTCAATGCGGTCCATGAGGGGGCAGGTGCCAATCGTGGGGGTCATGCCGTGGTCGGAGAAGACGAAGAGCCGGACTTCGTTGTAGCGCTGTTCGGCGCGTTGGACGAGTTGACGGAGTTGACTTTCGTACCACTGGAGCTTGCGGGCCACCCCATCGCCGTATTTGCCTTCGCAGTGGAGGATGCTGTCCAAGGCGGCGAGGTAGACGAAGGCGAAGCGGATGTCTCCTTGGTCGATGGCGCGCCCGGCGGCGGCGAGGTTTTCCTCTTCGCTCGCGCGCCAGTCGGAGCGGTGGTGGGGGATTTCGTTCTGTCTCAGGTAATCGAATATGACAGGGCAACCGCCATTGATACCGCCC
>JBHEKO010000508.1:0-4463 GCA_041859475.1 Candidatus Hydrogenedentales bacterium | reverse complement strand
CGTGTCCAGCCAGATTGGCGTACCGCGCAACTTGCCGGGAAGCAGTTACCACGGGATGATGATACTTTCGCGGGCACAAATCCATGCCTTGATTCGCGAAGGATGGGGGGTATCGTGTCACAGCATGACCCACTGCGGCGTAACGTTCGAAAACGCCGCGGTTGAGGTTGTGGAAGCGCGCCACGTGATCGAAGATACGCTAGGCATGGAAGTGCGGATGTTCTGCGTGCCTGGCGACAACACCGGGCATCCCGCATCGCAAGCATTCGCCCCGCAAGCGGGATTCCACTCGGTGCTTACCATCTACGATCGCGTGAATACGGCCGAGACGGATCTCTTGAACCTGGGCCGCGTACCGCTACACACGGAGTATCCCGCGCCGTTCTTTTCCGTGTTCGATCCATACAAGCGCATCCACCAGGCAATCGACACCGAGGGCTGGATTATTGACTATTGCCACTGTCCGATGCCGGACCGGGCGATCCATCCTTCGAAAGACTGCACGACCCAGGAATTGGAGCAGCGGTTTGCCGCGATTCGCGCGGTCGGCGGTGATGATGTTTGGGTAGCGGAACCCAATGAAGTTGTCGCATGGTTGTTGTCGGAGGGGAGAAAGAAGTGAGCAGTGAACCCAAACGCGCACAATGGGGCGCGCAGGCGCATCTCGATGAAAAGGGGAAATTGCCTGCGCCGTTTCCCCGAAGCATCGGGCCGAACGCCTCGGCATATTTGCAGGAAGTGGTCGACAGCGGCCTGACCGTCGATATGCTTGGCCGATTCGAAAAGGCCTTTGCCGAAGCGTTGGGCGTGAAACACTGTGTCGGCACTCCGGGGTGCACGCCAGCGCTGCACGTGCTCGCGCTCGCATGCGGATGGAACCCAGGCGACGAGGTCATCGTGAGTCCGGTTACGGATTACGGCACTGTGCAGGGGATGATCGCGGAGAATCTCATTCCTGTCTTTGCGGACGCGATGCCGGGCACAGTCAATTTCGGGCCTGAGACCATCGCCCCGTGCATCACAGACCGCACTCGCGGGATCCTGTGCGTACACATGACCGGCCTGATTAATGATATGGACGGCATCAATGCGCTGGCGAAAAACCACGGCCTTCTTGTTATCGAGGACGTGTGCCAGGCCGTATTCGGCGAGTACAAAGGACGCCTGGCGGGGACGCTGGGAGATGTCGCTGGATTCTCATTCGACGCGGAGAAGACGATGGGCTCCGATACCGGCGGATGCCTGGTTACCAATGACGACGCGTTGGCGGAACGGGCACGGTACATGGGCCAGAGCCGCGGCGGCGTCGCCGTGCCGTCGTACGGACGGATCCACGCGGACGCGGGATACGCGTACCGGATGCCGAATTGCACCGCAGCAATATGTTTGGCGCAGCTTGAGATCATTCGCGAACAGGTTGCGCGACGCGACACGATGGCGCGCTTGCTCTACCGGCTTCTAAACGACATCCCCGGAATTACGGCATTGCCGATACCCGAGGACACGAACGTCTATTCATGCTGGATGGCCGGATTTAACATCGAGGCCGCCGCCTTCCGGTGCACGACGGAGGCGTTCGCGCAGCAGGTCCTTCAGGCGGGGATACCCGGCGCGGGAACGGCACGGTATTACCTTCTGCCGGAAGCACTGACCTTTCTTCGTACGCGGGCCGCGGAAGGCGTGTATCCCTACTCCAGGCCGCCGGCCTCCCGTCGCCACAAGTACGGGGCGGAGTCCTGCCCGACAGCCTCGAAGTTCTTGGAGACGTTTATCCGCTGGTCCACATTCTGTGACAAGTACGAGAAGGTACATTGTGAACTGGCCGCGGACATTGTGCGCGAAGTCGCGGACAAGAACCGTGTCTAGCGGCGCCTCATCGCTACAGGGGGTCTCGGCAGCATGAGGCTGGGCATTGTCGATCTCGACACGTCACATCCGCAGAACTGGATTCCCATCGAGCGCGAATTGGGACATGAAGTTGTGGGCCTGTGGGACAGCGGAGCCATTCATCCCGCAGGCTACGCGGAATCGTTCGCGGCCGAGCGCGGTGTACCGAACGTCTATCTCTCGCTTGACACAATGCTACCCGAAGTCGACTGCGTGGTTATCCACGGATGCAATTGGGATACGCATGTTGAGAAGGCGCGCCCGTTTGTCGAAGCGGGCAAGCCGGTCTTGCTCGACAAGCCGCTCGCCGGATGCATGCGCGACCTCAATCAGATTCAGGCGTGGGCGGATGGCGGCGCGCGCATCAGCGGCGGATCGTCGCTACGGTTCTGCGCCGAGACGGCGGCATTCTTGGAGCTGCCGGAGGCGGAGCGCGGCAGGCCGCACACGGTGTTTTGCGGGTGCGGTGTCGACGAGTTCAACTACGGCATTCATGCCTATGCAATGCTGAGCGGTATTATGGGGCCGGGAATTGAGCGCGTCCGTCATCTGGGGTCTTCCGTGCAGCGGCGGATTGAAGTCACGTGGAGAGATGGGCGTCAGGCGATGCTTGCAGTCGGTAAGACGGATTCATGGCTCCCATTTCATGCAACGGTTGTCACGGAGCGCAGCGTTTTTCAGTATCGAGCAGATCCGTCCGCGTTGTACCGCGCGCTCTTGTATGCGGTGCTTCCCTATCTGGCCGGCATCACGGATGTGCCACCGGTTCCGATGCATGCGCTCATGGAACCGGAACTGTGCGCACTCGCGGCACGGCGTTCGTGGATGAACGGTGACCGGTACGTGTTGTTGGATGAAATGAAAGCGGACGAGCCCGGTTACGACGGCGCCGCATTTGCAGCGGAGTACCGCAAGCTGCGTTACCCGGACCAGAAGTGACGGAAGCAACTTCACAATCTCGCAATCTACTTCACAACACGGTCATCTATTTCAGCGCCTTTGGTGTGCTCGCTTTCACCATCGCGTTTGCCGATATGACCGTGCTCATACCGAACTTGACGCGAGACTTGAAGGCGCCGTCCTGGGTTGCGATGTTTCCCTCCGTGGCGGCGTCCAGCGTCGGCTATCTTCCCGTGGTGCTGATGGGCTGGGTGCTGCGCCCCGGCACCTCCAAGAAGATGGCCTACGGTCTGTTGTCTTTGCCGTTGTACGGTTCCCTGATGGTGCTGGGCTTGTCTCTGTGTCTGACACGGGACGAGTCCATTCTGCGAAACACGATCCTCCTTGCGACTTTGGTCAATGCGTTGTTTGTCGGCACCACGGTTCTGCCCTTTTGGGACATGCTCCACCGTTCGATTCCAGAGTCGGTCCGGGGCCGGATTATGGGCACTTGCACCAGCGTGACCATGATTGTGGGCTTGCTCGCCGCGAATGTGGTGGCGTGGCTAATAGGCTCGAATTCACCGTTGCCATGGCCCGCCAACTATGGCGCCGGACTCATCCTCGCCGGCTTGGGCGGCTATCTGGCCGTCTTTCTGCTGCTTCTCTGGAGGCAAAGCCCTCCAGAATCGGCCCCAGACGAAGCGCGCAGGAGCTTCCGGCGGTTTGGCCACGACCTTCTGGAAATCCTACGGACGGACAAGAGCTATGGCCGATTTCTCGTTGCCGCGGCCTGCATAGCCACCGTCGCCGGCGTAGGGACAATGCTCTTGATGTACGCAAAGAATGAGCGGGGCTTCAGCAACGACCATGTGGCGCTCCTGATTCGTATTCGCCCCGTGGTTGGCTTCTTCGCGATGATGGCCTTCGGCTTTCTGGCGGATCGCATCGGCGCCCGTCGCGTTTGTTCCATCAACGCGATCATCCTTTTGGCCGCAATTGTTGTGACGCCGTTTGTTCACGGCGCAGGTCAGCTCCTTCCGCAACTGCTGGCCGGGTTCGGCGGCTTTATCTACAGCTTCGTGCTGATGGAAATTCTGAATTACTCTCCCAAGGGGAGAAACCAAGATTATCTGAGCGTGTATTACCTCACGGCAATGATCCCCGGTCTCGTGCCGATGGGCCTTGGACGTCTCATGGACGTTTCCGCATCACTCGGTCTCGGCATTGCCTGTGCCCTCACGGTAGTTGCTGCGGTGCTGTTCGCATTGCCGGCGCAAAGCCGTTCGGCCGGTTTGGGCTGACGGCCGAGAAAGGATTGGAGAGTATGGTTGCAGTCGTTATCTCCTTCGTCATGAGCGCCGCGGCATGGCAACATCCCGCGGGATTGGTGACCAGCCAAACGCTTGATGAAGTCAGGCAAAAGCTTGAGTCGCAAGCGTGGGCGCGTCCTGTATGGGATGCGCGCAAGGCAGGAGTGTCGGTTTGGATAAACGCTTCGCCCGACGACCTGAAAAGGGTCTTCCCGAAGCGCCGCGGCAATGTCTACCACAATTTCTCCTGTCCCGACTGCCGGGTTCGTCTCAAATTTAACGTGCTACACCCCGACACGTTCGAGTGCACGGCTTGCGGCAAGACCTATGCCCCGGATACGGACGCGGGCATTTACCCAAAAGGCGACATCTACAACGGGACCA
>JBHEKO010000358.1:0-12402 GCA_041859475.1 Candidatus Hydrogenedentales bacterium | reverse complement strand
TTGCGCCAACCCTTCGGCAATAGCCGTCTTGCCGACGCCCGGCTCGCCGATCAACACGGGATTGTTCTTCGTCCGCCGCGACAGAACCTGGATGACGCGGCGAATCTCTTCGTCGCGACCGATCACCGGATCGAGCTTTCCTGACCGCGCAAGCTGCGTTAAGTCCCGGCTGTACTTCGCCAGCGCGTCGTAGGTCGTTTCCGCGTTCGGGTCCGTAATGCGCTGCGTGCCGCGCACGTCTTTTAGCGCCTGCATGACTGCGTCCTGATTCACGCCCGCCGCCACCAGTAGCTGCCCCGCAGCGTCGTTACGCACGCCCAGCATGCCCAATAGGATGTGCTCGGTGCTCAAATATTCGTCGCGCAGGTTCTGCGCGATTTTCCAACCCGCATCCAATACCCGCTGCAAGTGTGCGCCAATTCCGGCCTGAACCGATGCCCCGCTCATGCGTGGCAACGTGGCGATACGCTCCTTGACCCGGGCGCGTAATGCATCGTCGGGTACGCCCAACCGCTGCAGAATCGACTCGACGACGCCCTTCTCCTGCCCCAGCAGCGCATCCAGGACATGCAGCGAGGAAATCTCCGCATGCCCCAACTGCGATGCCGCGTCCATCGCTTCCGCAAGCGCCTCCTGGGCCTTTATCGTCAATTTATCAAGACGCATCGAAACACGCCTCCTCTCTTACCTCTATGAGATCCAACACGACAAAGCGGTTCTCCCGCCTTTGTCCATTGAGTCCTTATCGTCCACTACGTCCATGGCTGTCCATTTCCTCTTTCCAAGGCAACCCCCATGCCAAGGTCAGCCCGTTGTTAGCAAATGACTTACGTTTTTCTTCTCGAAGAGCACCGCTCCATTCCGAAACACGTCGCGCCTATTCTGAAACACCATCCGTCCGATCAGTCGGATCCGGCGCATCGAGCGTATGCTTCGACTATTGAGAAGAGTTAAGAAAACAAAAGAGGGGAAGTGGAGACGCTGTTTCGGACTAGGCTCTGGCGCGGCAGTCTACTTCTTTGTCGAGAAGAACCGCTTCCAGATGATGGTGAAGGCAGGTCCTTCGAAGTCGTCCTTTTGTTCCTTGAACCAGCTGTAGCTCGCCCCAAACGAAAGCTGGCTCTTAGGGCCTAGCGGAACATCCACGCCAATGCTCGGGCTTGCACTTGGGATTAGCCACTCGTCGCTCTGCGTATAGTCCACCAGATTGTCGAAGGGCTTCCAGCCGACCTTGCCTTTGGCCTTATATGTCGCATTGACATACGTCACCCGCGCGCCGATGTTCGGCTTTGCAGCCCGCAAGCGCTCCCGCAAGCCGTGGTATTCCTTAAGCTCCGGCATCCCCCACGGATAATAGTCCGCGCCGAGACCCGCATAGAAAGCCCCGCGCGCGATCTCGAAGTCCGTATGCAACGGCAGAATCAGATAACTTGGATCGTCCGCCTTCGTCCGAACCTTGCCCGCCGAATAGCCAATCTGCGCAAACACCGCCCACTTGTCGCCAAAGGTCCGCCCAACGCCAGCATACGGCACCCACAACAACCCGATGTCCCGCAAGTCCCCTACTGTGAGCACGTCGTCGTAGGTGGGGGAGAGGTGACGCATGGTCCCATCATAGTATTTGCGGACTATCCGCTCGCTTTCCATCTTCGGATACGCGTTCGAGAAGCCCAGAAAGAAGTACCAAGGAGAAGTCTCGGAGAGGCTGTCATCGGATGCGGATTCCGTTAACCTTCGCTCCTCCGCGCGGTTCTTCCTTGCGTCGGCAGCATTGACGGCCTGACCTTCGGCGGAGGCCCGTTGTTTCACCGAAACCGCTTCGGCGCTATTGGCCTCGCTGGCGTATAGGGTCACCGCAGCCAAAACCATACATAACAAGTACTTCTCAATGGACAATGTGTGTTTCCCCTGTTGCGGCATGACTTTACCCCACAAGCCACCATTCCCCCCTTTAGTTTATAGTCCAGCCTCCTCCTTTTCAACGTACCTGATTGAAGTGAACCGGCTTGTGAAGCAGGCATGGAGTTCGCGAAGCTCCGTGACGGCGTGTACGCGAGGGGGCGGCGGAGTGGCGCGTCGAATGGAGACGGGCATGCCGCTATACTGTTGCGCGTGCGGCCTTGCTGGGCTTGCGATTCGATTCTTCAACACGCAGGAGAGGGTGGCCATGCAGTCTCGACGAAGCTTTCTGAAGCGCTCGGCAGCGGCCGCGATGGGCGTTGCCGCGCCGATGATCGCGCCCTCGCGGGTCTTTGGAGCGGAAGCGCCGAGTAAGCGCATCACCGTGGGTATGATTGGCGTCGGCCGTCAGGCGCGATACGCCAACCTTCCACAGTTGTTGGCGTCGTCCGAGGCGCAGGTGGTGGCGGTATGTGATGTGGATTCGTGGCGCGTCGCGCAGGCGAAGTCCTTTGTGGAGGAAGCATACGCGAAGCAAAGCGGGACCGGGTACACCGGCTGCGCGACGTCTGGGGATTTTCGCGAATTGCTGGCCCGCGACGACATCGACGCCGTAATGATATCGACACCCGACCATTGGCACGTGCCGATTGGGATCGCGGCGGCCAAGGCAGGCAAACACTTCTCGTGCGAGAAACCACTCTCGACGTGCATCGCGCACGGCCGGAAACTGTGCGAGGCGGCGAAGAAGGCGGGCGTCGTGACGCGGACGGACAGCGAGTTCCGATCGCTACGGATTATGCAGCAGGCGGTGGAGTGCGTGCGCAACGGACGAATCGGGAAGTTGCAGCGGATTCACTGCAACTCGCCGGAGGACTCAATACCAATAGGAAATCCCGAGCCGATGCCGGTGCCGGAGGAACTGAACTACGACCTGTGGCTGGGGCCTGCGGCGGATGCGCCGTACACGATGCAACGAGTGCATCCCGTAAAGGTCCTCGAGGAACGTCCAGGATGGTTACGGATATCGGATTACACAAACGGCATGGTCGCGAATTGGGGAAGCCACCTGAACGACATCGTGCAGTGGGCGCATGATTCGGATCGGTCCGGGCCCGCGGCCGTCGAGGGGACTGGGCAATTCTCCGATGGGTTGTGGAATACGATCGTGGACTTCGACTTGACGTATGAATACGCCGATGGCGTGGTGCTAAAGTACACAATGGGCGGCGACGCGACGATACGGTTTGAAGGGACCGATGGCTGGGTGAGCGTGCAGTACCCAGACAAGGTCGAGGCGAGCAGGCCGGAAATTCTACAGGAACCGTTGGGCGCGGGAGAACTCGATCTAAGGGGAACGCTTTCCGATAAGGAAGACTTTCTGCACGCCATTAAGGCCAGCGGGCAAACGTTGGAGCCGGTGGAGGTGGGGCATCGGACGGTGTCGTTGTGTCAGATTGGATTGATCGCCATTCAGTGTGGGCGCAAGCTGCGCTGGGACCCGGAGAAGGAAGTGTTTGCAGACGACACGGGGGCGAATGGGATGTTGGACCGGCCAGTGAGGGGAGAGTGGGGGATATAGGATTTCGGATTTTGAGAAGGCCGGACAGGTCGGCAACGAGTTTGGAGGGATTGACAGCATGCGCGGAATGATAATGGTGTTGCTCGGTGTAATTGCAGGCGCGGGATTAGCCTTTGGGGACGGCGCTCCGATGAATGCGTTCTTTCCGTTCAAGAACAGCATGGAGACGGCGGGACCGAAGTCCGTCTATGAGCAGGTCGCTATCTTGAAAGAGATCGGGTTCGATGGGTTCGACAATCGAAATCTGAACGACATTGAAGATACATTGAAGGCGGTCGATCAATATGGACTAAAGCTCTACACGGTGTATTTCACGGTAAACATCGATCCCGGCGAGGAAGCGTGGAATCCGCGGTTGCCCGAGGTCTTGCCGTTGATGAAGGATCGGGGAACGGTATTGTGGTGCAACACGCACAGCAAGAAGCTTAAGCCGTCCGACCCGGCAGGCGACGAATGGGCGGTGCCGTTATTTCAGAAGCTGGCAGACTTGGTTGCACCGTTTGGTGTCAAGGTTGCCACATATCCGCATTTGAATCTTTGGGTGGAAGCGCCGGAAGACACGGCGCGTCTCGCGGAGAAGGTGAACCGTCCGAACTTCGGGACGGCGTTCAATTTCCACCATTGGAAGGCGCTGGGAGACCGCGCATTGCCGCTTGATGAGGTGGTGAAGCGGTGTGCGCCGAAAATGTTTGTGATGTCGATCAATGGCGCGAAGGAGCCAACGTCCATTGACCCGCTTCAGCCGGGGCAGATTGACGAATATTGCACCGTATTGAAGGCGTTTCGCGATGCGGGATACACGGGTCCGGTGGGACTCCAGTGCTACAAGATCACCGAAGACCCGAAGGTATACCTGGTGGAGAGTATGAAGGTCTGGAAAGCGATGCAGGAGAGACTTGCCGAAAAGAAGCCCAAATGACGCAAATCGAAAATCGGAAAGACGAAGCACGGGGGGATTGCGAAATGAAACGTATGGGAATCAGCCGGAGGACATTCTTGCGGACAGCAGCGGCGGCCACAGTCGTGTCGGCGGCATCGCGGCGCGGGTATGCGGCAAACAACCAGATCCGGATCGGACACATCGGTGTCGGCGGGCAGGGAGGCATGCACGTCGGCTTGTTGTCGCAGATGCCGGACGTGAAGATCGTCGCGGTGTGCGATGTAGACGAATCGCACGTGAATCACGCGGCGGAAACTTCCGGACAGAATCCGGACAAGTATAGCGACTTTCGAAAAGTCCTTGAGCGGAAGGACATCGACGCGGTCATCGTGGCGACCCCTGATCATTGGCACGTGCCGGTCGCATTGTTGGCATGCGAGGCGGGGAAGGACCTCTACGTCGAGAAGCCCGTATGCCACAACATTCGGGAAGGCCGCCTACTAGCGGACGCGGCAAAGAAGTACGGACGCGTGGTGCAGGTGGGAATGCAGCAGCGCTCGGGCACGCATTGGCAAAGCGCCATCGAGCGGATTCACGCGGGCGAGCTGGGCACAATCGCGATGGTGAACGCGTGGAATACGTGGAACCCGAAGGAGATGTTCGGAAGTCTGGGGTACCCTTCCGACGAGCCGACGCCTGCGGGGGTGGATTACGACATGTGGCTTGGCCCAGCGCCCAAGCGTCCCTTCAACCCAAAGCGCTTTCACGGGACATGGTACTTCTTCTGGGACTACTCGGGCGCGATGATCTCGGCATGGGGCGTGCACCTTTTCGACATCGCCGCGTGGGCGATGGGCCCCGAGATTGAGCGCGTGTCAACGGTTGGCGGGAAGCTCGTGACGGACGACGTGCGCGACACGCCGGACACCGCCGAATGCATCTTCCAATGCCCAAAGTATGTGTTGACGTATTCGATGCGACACAACACGGGGTGGCGGCCCTTCGGCGATATGGATCACGGAATCGAGTTCCTCGGCGACAAAGCAACCTTGCAGATCAATCGCGCGGGCTACCAGATCTATCGTGAGGAAGACCGCACCACGCGCAAACCGTTCTACTCCGAAGATAACCAACGGAACAACAACATCGATCATCACCTCGATTTCTTGGAGTGCATTCGCTCGCGAAAGCCTACGCGCGCGACCGCCGAGATCGGTCTCGCGGCGGCGACCTATGGGCACCTCGCGAATATTTCATATCGCGTGGGCAGGTCGGTCGAATGGAACCGCGAGAAGGAGACAATCGCGCACGACCGGGAAGCGTCCGAATTGCTGAGGCGAGAGTATCGGAAGCCTTGGACCATATAAGCGTATAGTCTGCGAAGTGGACCGATGGGCCAGGCCAGGCTCATCGGTCCTTTGTCGTAGGAGGTTGGTCAGCGTCTATACTTCTTCTGTTTGCGCGGCCTCTTCCGGCAATTTGGAGATGAGCACCTTGTCGATGCGGCGGTTGTCCATGTCGACGACTTCGAAGCGCCAACCCTCGAACTCGAACGTGTCGCCAGCCTTTGGGATGCCCCCGAATTGCACCAACGCGAATCCGGCCAAGGTGTTGTATGCGCCTTCGCTTTCTTCCGGCAAGGGTCCGAGCAGAAGCAATTCCTTCAGGCGGTCGATTGAGATACCTCCATCCATAAGCCACGATCCATCCTGGCGATTGAGGGCTTCTAGCTGCTGCTCTTCGCTGAGCGCAACATTTCCCAAGACGCTCTTGGTTAGGTCGGCGATGGAGATGATTCCCTCGAAACCGCCGTATTCGTTGACGATGAGTGCGACCGAATTGTGCGTAGCCTTCATGCGTTCTAGAAGATCGAGGGCGGAGATGGTCTCTGGAACAAAGAGCGCGGGCACGATGCACTCGCGCAAGTTGAAGGGCTCTTCAAGTAGAAAACGGCGCAAAAGGTCGCGCGAGCGAATCAGTCCGAGGATGTTGTCGACGCCGCCTTCGCCAACGGGGAAATGCGAAAAGGCCGCCCCCACCACTTTCCTCGCGACGGTTTCGCGGGAGTCGCCGATGTCGAACCATATGACTTCGGTGCGGGGAGTCATCATTGAGGATACCCTGCGTTCGTCAAGTCGCAACACGCTCTCCATCATGTCGCGTTCGAGCCCTTCAATGATGCCGCTGCGGGCACCCTGCTCGAGTAGCATGGAGATCTCCTCGGGCGTGATCTTGTGATCTACGGAAGTGGGGGCGCCCAGGAGGCGGATTATGCCGTCGGTTGACGCGCTGATGACGCGTATTGCGGGCGACGTAACCTTCGACAGTATTTGCATGGGGCGCGCCATGACGGAGGCGATGCTCTCCGGATTGGCCAAGGCGAGCCGTTTAGGCGCCAATTCGCCCAGGATTAAGGAGCAGTAGCTGATCGCCAACACCACGATGCCGAGGGCGATTCCATCTTTATAGGGTGCTATCACGGTGATGCCGGCAAGAAGCGAGGCAATCTCTTCCGAAAGGGTAGCGCCGCCTAGGGCGCCCGCGCAGACCCCGATGAGGGTGATGCCGACTTGCACGGTGGCCAGAAAACGGCTCGGCGAGTTGGCCAGTTCCAGAGCCGCCGCGGCGCGCTTGTCCCCGTCGTCCGACCACTTCTGAAGGAGGGACTTCCGCGAGGAAACGACGGCGATTTCGGACATCGCGAAAGCGCCGTTGGCTAGAATTAGTGTGAAAATGACGACTATCTCGAACAAAATGCGTTCCATTGTACTCTCCGTGAGGGGGGCCGCATTCACCTCTTCAATCGGTGCACTTGGCCCCAAACCGCGTCTGAAGTGTAGCGGGGCGAAGCGCGGAATCCAATCCGCGTCCCCCTGGAGCGAGGTCTATCAACGGGATAACTGGCAAGGAGAAAACAGGGGCAAAACGTGCCAAGGCCTCGACCTTGACATTAGTATGGTCGTTTGGTACGCTTTTGCGTCTTGTGATGTGAGAAGCGCTTGGAGTCTGCCTGAGCAAAGAGCAGATTCGGGAGGAATCGAACGTGTCCACGTATGTTCCCCGACAAGGGGAAGTTAAGAAGAATTGGCTTATCATCGATGCCGAGGGGAAAGTGTTGGGGCGCGTAGCCTCGGAAGCAGCGAAGCTGCTTCGAGGAAAGCACAAGCCGCAGTATACGCCCTACCTGGATTGCGGCGACCACGTGATTATCATCAACGCCGCCAAGGCGATGGTCACGGGGAACAAGTCCCAGGACAAGATGTATTACCGTCACTCCGGGTATCCGGGCGGTATCAAGGAAGTTTCGTACGGCGAGTTGGTCGCGAAGCATCCCACGCGTGCGATGTTCCTTGCGGTGAAAGGCATGCTGCCTCACAACCGTCTTGGCCGGAAGCTCGCGAAGCACATTCGAGTCTATGCCGAAGCGGAACATCCGCATGAGGCGCAAGGTCCAAAAGTTCACAGTTTCTAATGGGGCCATATATTGGCCGTCTTAAGCGACGATAGAGGACGAGGGTCACGAAGTGTCAGAGATTACGAAAGAAGTGGTAACCGTTGGGCGACGGAAGACGGCGTCCGCGCGTGTTCGGATCAAGCCGGGAACGGGCGTCATCATGGTGAACGGAAAGCCCGTGGCGGAGTATTTGGCCCGCGAAGTGCTCGTGATGGTGGCGCGTCAGCCGTTCGAGATCACGGACAGCGTAAACAAGTACGATGCGCGCATCATTTGCGATGGCGGCGGTTTGGCCGGTCAGGCTGGCGCAATCCGGCTTGGCATCGCGCGCGCTCTGGTTGAGGTGGACGAGAAGTATCGCTCGCCGTTGCGCAGGGCAGGTCTACTGACCCGTGACGCCCGCGAAGTCGAGCGCAAGAAGTACGGACGTCCCGGCGCTCGCAAACGCTTCCAGTTCTCCAAGCGCTAAGAGTCTCGTCTCCATATCGCGTTCCGAATTGTATCGCGTCTCCGGTTTTCGGAGGCGCGTTTTTATTGGTCTCGGGAGGGTTGGGACAAGTTGAATAGAAGGGGGATCAACGTCCGCGTTACGGGGTAACGGCAATTCCGCTGCATCTGATTTGGTTTCGACCGGAGTTTTTGGCCTCGTAGAGCGCGGTGTCGGCATCGCGAATCAAGTCGTCGAGGGACAGCGGACTCTGAGTCGAGTGCTCGGCGATGCCTGCGCTGACGGTGAAGGAAATCCGATCGATATCCGTCAGAAGTTGGATTTCGGCAAGTTGGGCGCAAAGCTCGCGCGTGGCTTTGAGAGCTCCGTCCATGCCCGTTTCCGGAAAGAGCACGATGAATTCCTCTCCACCCCATCGCGCGAACACATCGACTTTCCGAATGCGCTCCTGAGCAATCATGGTGAGGGCGCAAATGACCCGATCTCCCACCTGATGCCCGTACGTGTCGTTGATGTTCTTGAAGTGGTCGATGTCGAATATAGCGATGGAAAGGGGATGCTCGTAGCGGGCGGCCCGGTCCAGTTCTTCGGAAAGTCGCGAGAGGAAGTAGCGACGGTTGTAGGCGCCCGTCAGGCCGTCCGTGGTCGACAGACGCCGGAGTTCTTCTTCGACCTTCTTGATTGCAGAAATATCGCGTCCTACCGATTGGATCTCCACAATCTCATTGCGTTCGTTGAGTAGGGCGCGGTCCGTCCAGTGCAGCCAAAAGGCCCTGCCATCGGGCCGTATGAGGACTTGCTCGTAAACGGCCACCTGATTGTCCGGTCCCAAAGCCTTGATCCTCTCAAGGGCCTTCTCGCGATCGGGCGCGGGCAGAAAATCGAGGAGTGGTCTGCCAAGCATCTGTTCGGGCGATAGATTGAAGAATCTGGCGCACGCCGCATTCACGAAGGTGAGCTGGGTATCGGGATGGAAGAACCGGCAAATAATCTCGGTCTGGTCTTCGACGACACCGCGGTAACGCTCCTCGCTGACGCGCAAGTGTTCCTCGTAACGCTGAAGGGATTCGAGCATGTCGTTGATCCCCTTCGCAAGTGCGGTCAATTCGTCGGAACCTTGTACGGCAACGCGTGCATTGAGGTCATTCGATGACGCGATAGCTTTGACATTGCCGCCAAGCTGTACGAGTCGAGAGAGGGTCTGGCGGCGGATAAGCAAAAACATGATTCCAGTGAAAATGGCGCCCATGAGCATCAATACGAGCAAGAATGACGTACTAAGACTGCGGCCTGCCTCGAATACGCTGCGTTCGATGGGCACCGATAACAGCAGAGCTGGTTTGCCAAAGACGTCATCGACTACGAGTGAGCCCAGCGTTGTGTGTGAATCGATGACTTGCGCGATGGCCCCTCCCTTCTCCATGGCAAGGGCGATTGCGTCCTTGTCTGTCTTGTCCAGGGCAGGATCGTCGATGCGTTTGGCGGCGAGAGGCAGATGCGCCAAGTCGGATAGGCGTTTGAGTTCCGCGTCGTTCAGGTAACGCCCCATCAGCAGTGTGCCGCGAACGGGGCCTTCCGACTCGCTTGTGAGAATGGGAGCGCTGGAGACGATGGCCACCTGTTCCGGGAGTAGAAGAATGCCCTTGGTTTCCCCGGGGAAGCTCTTGTGGAGTAGGGGGCTTTCTTCCTTCAATACTGCAAGCAGGTCTTCGGGAACGGGCATGACCTGCTCTTTTTCCCAGTCGAATCCTTGTGCGTGGACCACGCTTCCCGAGGCATCGATAAAGGCGACGAAGTTAAGGCGCAGATTCGCAATGGAGGAATCGCCCAAATTGTCTTCCAAATAGGTGGGATTCTCGCCGCCCACGAACTGGTACGTATCGTCCCACGGCGCCCAATCGCCGACGATAACGCTCAAGGAATCGATGTCGTTCTGCAAAGCCGATTTGGCACGCATCATGTGGGCGTGCACGTCGGATGCCTCCAACTCGGAGAACGTGTCGAGCAGAAACGTTCGCGTGAATCCAAAAAGCAATGCGCCCATCATGAGCAGTGTGATGGATATCGTAATCAGCGTCCGCCGTTCCAGTGTCACAATCGACCCCCTCGTTCCGGCGCTCGGACTGTTTCGCGTGACGGTCACGCTATCACAATTGCCAAGATAAGTGCCAGTGTGCACAGAAGTTGTCTGGACTGTACGAGGAACGAGGGGGAATGAGCAACGTGCTCACGAACAGTGATGGAGACTTGGGAATGTGCAGATGTGGAAAAGTCACTCTTTACATGAGGTGGCTTGATAGACGCGCTACTGGGTGGTGTCGTTCCGAAAATCACGGTATGATGCCGCGAAGAGTCCCCGCGATGTGCGGGGGGGGGAGCGGTGTTAGCCGCGCGAACAGAGAAAGCGCATATGGCCATGAGTAAACGAATGTATGTCTGCGTGCTGATATTGGCGCTGGTCCCGATGGCCCATCCACAGGATATCGCCGTGTGGTCCGTGGACCCGCTAGTGAAAGTATTTCGTGATGCAACGCCGGGGAGAGGCGCCCGGGCAGTTGCCGACGTGGCACGTGGCGAGCACGCGAGCCTTCAGGTAGTTGTGAGATCGGACGGGGCGATCACCGGTCTACGCGCGGAAGTGACTCCATTCACTGAGAAGGGCGGTAGCGAGAGTCTGACGGCGATTGCACCGCGGTTCGTCGGATATGTGTCGGTGGACCGCCCGATTCACAATCCGCCAAAGGACCAGCTCCGGATGCCCCCCGCGGACTTCCCCGACCCTTTGATGGAGGTTGAACAGGTTGACGTTGCGGCCGGTCAGGCGCAACCCGTGTGGGTGACGGTCAAAGTGCCGCTCGATGCGAAGCCGGGCGCCTACCGGGGCGAATTGCGACTAACTGGGGCGATTGACGGGAAGTCAATCGAAGCGAAGCAGGCGCTTGCGATTCGCGTCTATCCTGCGACCGTGGACAAGACGCGGCTTTGGGTCACCGATTGGTTTGGTGTGAACTCCTCGCACCTGGACCTGAAGCTGGAAGGGAACGAGGAAGAGTACTACACGTTGCTCGGGCGATTTGCCCGCAATATGGCGGAGCATCGCCACAACGTCGCCCTCATTTCACCGCTGTCGTTGGCGATCTTCTCGGCTGCCGCGGACGGGAAGTTGCAGGTGGACTGGTCGAAATTCGATCGCTTTGTTACGGTGTGCCAAGAGGCTGGCTTGGTTGGCATGATCGAAGGCGGGCACATCGGCGGGCGTATGGGCGGATGGACGTCGCAGTTTGGGGTAACCGTCGTTTCTATCGAGGATGGCAAGGTAGCCTCGAAGCGGATGGACCCTGCGAGTCCGGAGGCGGATGCGTTCTATGCGTGGTACTTCCCCGCACTCATCGCCCATCTCAAGGAGAAAGGGTGGCTTGACCACTATGTGCAGCACCTTGCGGATGAGCCGGTCCCAGGCAACATCGAGAGTTGGCGGGCAATCGCGCAGTTGGCGCGCAAGTATGCGCCGGAACTGCGAACCATCGACGCGAATCATTCGAAGGAACTTGTCGGGGCAATGGACATCTGGGTGCCGCAGCTCAATTACCTGAAGGATGATTTCGAACACTACCAAGAGCGGCAGAAGGCTGGCGACGAAGTGTGGTTCTACACCTGCGTCTTCCCTCAGGGGAACTATGCAAATCGCTTTATCGAGCAGCCTTTGATCAAGACCCGTCTACTTCACTGGATCAATTTTAAGTACGGAATCACGGGCTACCTTCATTGGGGATATAACCATTGGCTATCTTCGGACCCGATGACGAATACGACGCCAGCCCATACTGGGCCTCCGTATCTACCCGCGGGCGACGCGTGGATCGTGTATCCGGGAAAGATCGGGCCATGGGACTCGATTCGGTGGGAAGCAATGCGCGACGGCATTGTGGATCACGAGCTCCTGAGCATGCTCGCCGAGAAGGACCAGAAGACAGCGCACGCGCTCGCGGGCAAGTTCGTCTTGAATTTCGACGACTACAACACGGACGTGAAACAGTTCCGCAAGGCTCGACGCACGTTGTTGAAGCGGCTCAGCCAGAATTGAGAGCAGGCGAGTGCTCCGCAACAGGAGAGCGTTGTGATGCAAACGAGATTTGTGG
>JBHEKO010000324.1:0-14448 GCA_041859475.1 Candidatus Hydrogenedentales bacterium | reverse complement strand
CGAAGAGATGTTCACTGCGTTCCAAGTGGATAGCATCGCAACGCTAAGGAATCGGAAATTGAGAGACATCCATGATTAGCCCCATGAAGTGGCTAACTCTTGTCGCGCTGCTTGCTCTGTTGTATCTTCCCGCATGCCAGCATTCCTGGAAAAAGACAGACACCGAAACTGACACTCTCGCACGATATGACGGCTGGGGATTTACGTTGACGTTGCCACAAGGCTACGAAGTCAGCGAGTCAGTGTTCGTAGACTACAATTTGTATACGATACGAGCAAGCCAAGGAGACAAAATACTCTCCATTTACTCAGGATATCACCCATCTTTTCCCAAGCGAGTATCAAAGGGAGTACCTGTCAAACGCTCAACCGTGGGAGTCAGTCCGGCCAAATCTGCAATGTGCCTCAATGCTGACAAGAGCGTATCCAGAGAAGTGCTGCTACAACTTCGCTCAGTACGTGAGACCATGTCGGAATCGGGATCAGGGCCAATGTATGCCCATTGCATCTACGTCCATCTTAGTCAGCGAAATGCCAGGATTGCCGATAGGATAATCTCCAGCATTCGAAAGCGCCAGGAATCGGAGAAATAGGCACTCCCGCTTGCGAAAGAATGAGAAAAATTTGCGGCTACCTCGGAGCAATTAATGGTTGGAGGCCTTTGAAGAAATGTTTAGATTCCTCGCCGTGGGCAAATCTGCCCACGATGACGAGCTGATCCAAGGTCTACTGAATGACCCCACGATGCAGAGCCACGAATTGTGGGACTATTTCCGTGACGGCCTGAAGCGCCTGGGGCGTTTGCCACTCGAATATCAGTAAGGGGACTAGATGCAAATCGAAATTTGGACGCAAATGAAGTCCAATCAGACAGGCAGTGTGGAATGGAGTGGATAACATACTATGACTTTGGTCTCGTGATTGAGTTTTCGCTCTGGAGAAGCAAGGGGCCAGAGGATGGCGTTGAGGAGTACGATGCTCGCTTGGTACTTGAAACCGAGGGCTTTCATCCGGATTTTCGAATGTCTATCGTGTTCAAGAACGCGACACATGTCCTGATTAGAGACCTCCCTGAATACTTTGAGACTGAATACGTCTTCTTGCGCGGAGTCGAAGAGGAAGGTAAGTTAGTTGTCCAACCCGATAATATGACGCCCGAAGAATGGAGTGATTTTTCGGAAGGCATGAGATACTGCTATGGTGAAAACCTCACAGATCCATCCGCCAACATCTATTTGCTGTGTGCAGATGTCGAATGGGAATACATAGTCGCGGTATCCTGCGAGTGATGGACAGGGTTGACCCGTTTGGAAGAGGTGAAAGCGTTTCGGCACCCTCTCCCACGCGAGGGCGTCAGCCCGTCACCGCTCACAGGTAGCGTACGGTATCTGTGCCGAACGTCCCCGCCTTTGCCTTTGTGCGCCCGGAATGGACAAATCGCCCTATTCTTCCGAGGGTTGCGAGACGCTCTTTCCGCTCCAGAGACGGTTCATCACGTACAGGAGTATGAGGCCGGTTGCGATGAAGACCGCAAAGAGCGCGAGGGCGTAGCCCCATCTGCCATAGAGAGCATTGCCCACGGTGAAGAGGGCGGACCAGACCACGGAACAGCCTGTCGACCAGCCCAACAGGGCGAGCGGGATGCTCTCGTGGGTGGCAGCGGCATCTTCGAGGGAAATGCCGGCCTCTTTCCGAATGGAAGACCACCCTGGACCGAAGGGGCGCACCTTCTTGTAGAAGGCGATGAGCGTCTCACGGTCGGTTTGCGGTGCGAAGAATGCGGCGAGTACCCAGCAGAACGTCGTGAACAGGATCGTGATGATGAGGCTGATGGAAGTCGAAAAATCGATTCCCCCGAATTTGTGAAGCAGCAGGATAACGAGGGAAATGCCAAATGAGCTGACCATGGCGACGACTTCGCACCATGCGTTGATACGCCACCAGAACCAGCGCATGAGGTAGAGGAGTCCGGTACCTGCGCCGACTTGGAGGATGATATCGAACGCGCCTTTGGCGGAATCGAGCGCGAAGACGAACATCGACGAGCACAGAAAGAGGCCAACGGTGGCCACGCGACCGGCCCAAACATAATGGCGTTCGTTGGCGTCTTTGCAGAGGAAGCGCCGATAGAAATCGTGGACTAGGTACGAGGCGCCCCAGTTGAGGTGGGTCAGGATCGTGGAGGAGTTCGCGGCAATGAGCCCGCCAATCATGAGGCCGGCAAACCCCATCGGCAAGAACTTCAGCATGGCGGGATAGGCGATATCGTGACCCAATAGTTTCGGGTCCAGATTCGGGAAAGCGGCCTGAATGTCACTCAACTGGGGGTACACGATCAGCGAGCAGAGTCCCACGAGGATCCACGGCCAAGGCCGCATCACGTAGTGCGCCAGATTGAAAAACAATACCGCACCAAGGGCGTCCTTTTCGGACTTCGACGAAAGCATGCGCTGGGCGATATAGCTTCCGCCGCCTGGTTCCGCGCCCGGATACCACACGGCCCACCATTGCACGGCGATAGGCATGATGAATACCGTGAACGCCAAATCCCAGTTATTCCGGAAGTCAGGAAGGATGTTGAGGTAGTTGACGCCATTCGGGCCGGTGATAGCCGAAAGCTTATCGACCATTCCGGCGAGGCCTCCGACTTCCGGCAATTGCACGGCGAAGTAAGCTGCGCCAATGACCGCGGTCATCATAATGAAGATCTGAATCGTGTCGATTACCAGCACGCCCCACAGTCCCGAGTGCGTGGCGAAGATGACGTTCAGCAAGCCGACAAACACGAGCGTCTGCCACTGCGGCAATCCAAATAGGATAGCGGCAATCTTGCAGGCCGCGAGGTTCACCGAGGCCATGATGATGCAGTTGAAGAAGAAGCCAAGATAGACGGCGCGGAAGCCGCGCACAAGGCTGGCGGCTTTGCCGGAATAGCGCATCTCGTAGAACTCGAGATCCGTCATGGCGCCCGACCTCCGCCACAACTGCGCGTAGAAAAAGACCGTCGCGATACCGGTGAGGGCAAATGCCCACCAACACCAATTGCCCGCGACACCTTGTCTACGCACGATGTCCGTGACAAGGTTGGGGGTGTCGCTACTGAACGTAGTTGCCACCATCGACATGCCGGCAAGCCACCACGGCACGGAACGGCCGGATACGAAGAACTCCGACGTGCTCTTGCCCGCGCGGCGCCCGAAAAACAGAGCGGGCACAAAACAAACCACAATGGAACCAATGATGATGACCCAGTCAAGCAAGTGCAGTTGCATAACGTCTCCCCCCTCTACCCAAGGTCCGGGGCATGATAGCAGGCGTTCGCCCGGGATACCAAGCCATGGCTTGGTGTCGGAATTGGCTGGCGACACGGAGTGGAATGCGCCGCTTGCCGGAGCACCAGCCAAGGTTGCCTTCTGCTTGGGTATACCTGCTATCATGCGGGCCGGTCGAAGGGCGGCTTCAGTTCTTCAAAGGCAGGGCAACTCAATGCACAAGCAGGCGTCTCGGTATCATGTCGTCTTTTTCAGGCATACTGCGCTTCTGGTTTTCGCGCTGACCCTTTCGCTGCTTTCAGGGGGATGCCCGGACTCCCTCCCGGCAGCAGAGTTGCCCTCCGTACCCGACGGCGTTCTGTGGCTTCGATTCGCGCAGTTGTCGGATACGCACATCACCGACGACGAGAGTCCTGCCAGGGCGGTCCGGTCTGCGCCGTTCATCACGTCAGCCTGGAGGCCGCAAGAGGCGTACAGTGTGCAGACGCTCGACGCAACCTTGCACGTGCTGAATAGCCACCACACGGGCGCGCTCTCGCCCCAATTGCCGTTGGACTTTGTCATCGTCACCGGCGACCTTACGGACAACGCGCAGGTGAACGAATTGCGTTGGGCCATAGACACCTTCGACGGCAAGACCATCCGGCCCGACTCGGGCGCCCCGGATGGCGTGCGCAGGCCCGTGGACCCGGAAATCAATCCGAAGCTCGCATACGACGCCGAGGGATTGGATGCGTCCATTCCTTGGTATACCGTATACGGCAATCACGACAACCTGTGCGTGGGCACCTTCGCCATCGACCGTTCCTCACCGTTGCCGGAGTCGTGGAATGCGCCGCAATTGGGGCCTGTCGCTCGAATCCTTGGATTAAAGTGGCTGGACCCGCCTTCGCAAACGCTTCTGCCCACCGCCAACCTGAGTCCCGCGATCATCACGGGCGACCGCGAACAAATGGATCCGGACACTCTGGCGCTTCAGATGATGAGTCTTGGGTTTGGTCCCATTGTGCCCGACGAGTCGCGCCAATTCTCCAGCCGTTCCCGGTACATTGAGGAGCATTTCGACACGACGTCGCTCCCGGTCGGGCACGGCTTCGATGAGGCTAGCCTCGAATCGGGTGAACCGAGGTATGTCGCGAAACCCAAGGGGGACGTGCCCGTGCGTCTCGTCGTGTTGGACACGGTTGCGCCGAATCCGCCGTTTGGGTTGCCCGCGCAGTATGGCGTCCTGACGCGCGAGCAGTTTGAGGGATTTCTCAAACCGGCCGTCGAGACCGCGGAACTGGAAGGCGAGTATGTGATCGTTGCGTCGCACCATCCGAGCGAAGACTTCGACACGCCTTATCCGGGTCAAACGGTGGGCTCCCAGGAATTCAGGGACTACCTGGCAGGCAGGCCCAATGTGATCATGCACATCTGCGGGCACACGCATGCCAATCAGGTAGCGTTGATCGACGGTCCGTATCCATACTACGAGATCGTGACCGGTTCGATCGTCGACTATCCTCAGGAGGCGCGCATTCTCGAAGTCTACTATGTCGCGGACTCGACGTCGTTCGTCATTACCAGCCGCATGGTCAGCCATGAGGAAGACCCGAGCACGTTCTCGCACGAGGCATTTCGACGAGCCGAGATCGATTCGCAGAACGGGCGGCTGCTCCAACTAAAGGACGCGCAAGACGATTTGAATGCGCTGTTCGCGCAGACGGTAGACATGGACGGTGCGCCGTTCACCTGGCCCCCGGCTGAAGAGTGGACCCCGAAAGCACTTTCGCAGTCTGAACGGTTGGGCAACACCCCGGACCGCGAATTCACCGTCACGCTGCCGCGCGCTCCGCTGGCTGCTTCGCGCTGAGCGGACGCGCGTAACTTCGGCGGCAGATGCACAAAAAAAAGCTTCCCGAAGGTGAACACACCACGGGAAGCGACGAATGCCGTTACGATGCTGGAGCCGCGAATCCGGCTTGAGAGAAGCTCTTCAAGCCGGGAGACTCGACTACCCCCACCAATTCGCGAAAAGATTGATCGCGTTGAAGAATGAGGGGAGCTGTACGGAAAACAGGAACTCAAGCAGGGCCGCCACTTGACCAAACAAATACGTAAAGAACATTTGAACAATCCTCCGCTTATACTGCTCGTTAAACCGGACTCTCTCCCATCGCGCCCCGCGCAACGGGACGATATACCCCGCGATCGCTTATCCGCTGACCTGCTTGTACGGCAAGGACTCGGACAAGGTCCCGACAAAATCCACGATGTTTCCCGCCACACCGACCCACGAATCGTTGAAGGTGTTCAGGATATTGGTCAGATTGGTGATGTAATTGTCCAGCTTCAAATTGAGAACGGTCTGCGCCATCATCGGACGGCAAGAAACCAATCTGCAGTGCGTTTTTCTTTGCGACATGAAACTATCCTTCATCCTTTGGTTGAGGAAACCATCATCGTCCACTTGCTGCATTCGAGCGGCGGCACGAGCAGCAACAAATCTCTACAGACCTCCAAGTCCGCCAGTCCCACCAGTCCCGCCTGTCCCGCCAGTCGTGGCCCCGCCGAAAATCAGCATGTTTTGAATAAGCGTGACGATTGTCGACGAGATGCTCGTAAGGATCGTGGGTAGGAGGGTGGCGAAAACCCCCGTCAGATCGGTTGAAAAATCCAATTTAACCTGAATCGGCGACTGCCCCAGCGCGGGCATATTCGTTACAGTCCGGAGATGCTTCATGCCTGATTCCTTCTCCATTTCCACTGAATTAACGGTGGCGATCCCAATGTCCCTCACCCGCAAATGGACGCCAAGCTGGCTGTCCCTCGAAAACACTTCCCTTACTATACACCGAATCAATCGAGATGTGTCAACCGCATTTTTCGCATATTTCGCGACTACGGCACCCTCCTCTTGTTCTCAACTCTTTGGGTCTGAATCGCAAGAGAAGTTCCGTCACCCAAAACTATTTACAGCTTGGGTCCGGCAGCCTTGCTCAAACGGCGTCCCTCTTCCGTGTTCTCGAACCGGGCGAAATTCTTCGTGAACATCTCGGCCAGATTCTTGAGCGCGGCATCGTACTCGGCTTTGTCGGGCCACCCTTCGCGGGGATTGAGAATGGCGGAATCGACTTTGGGAAGACTCTTCGGGAAACGCAGACCGAACACGGGGAGCACATCGAACTCCGCATCGCTCAGCGTACCGTCCAGAATGGCGTCGATTATCTTCCGCGTCGCGGGAAGCGAGATTCGGCTGCCCACCCCATACCGACCATTCGTCCAGCCGGTATTCACAAGGTAAGCCTCGGAATTATGCTCGGTCATCTTCTTCCCGAGAATCTGGGCGTACAAGGTGGGATGAACGGCCAGGAAGGCTGCTCCGTAGCACGTCGAGAAAGTGGCCTTCGGCTCCGTCACTCCAAGTTCGGTTCCCGCGACTTTGGCGGTGTAGCCGCTCAGATACTGGTACATGGCCTGGTCCGCATCCAGCTTCGAGACCGGAGGCAAGACGCCGAACGCATCGCAGGCAAGGAAGATGATTTTGCTGGGATGCCCGCCTTTGGAAATGGGCTTGACGATATTGTCGATATGATAGAGCGGATAGGAAACGCGGCCGTTTTCCGTCTTCGAGGTGTCGTGAAAATCGACCACTCCGTTATCGTCGATCTTCACGTTCTCGAGAAGGGCATCGCGCTTGATGGCGCGGTAAATGTCCGGTTCCTTCTCTTCGCTCAAGTCAATCGTTTTTGCGTAGCAGCCGCCCTCGAAATTGAACACGCCCTCGCTGTCCCACCCGTGCTCGTCATCGCCGATCAGAAGCCGATGCGGGTCTGCGGAAAGCGTGGTCTTTCCGGTTCCGGAAAGTCCGAAGAAGAGGGCCGTGTCGCCTTCTTTCCCCATATTGGCGGAGCAATGAAACGCTCCAATTCCCTGCAGCGGCAGGAAATAGTTCATGATCGTGAAGATGCCCTTCTTCATTTCACCGCCGTACCACGTACCGCCGATGACCGTCATGCGTTCCTTGATGTTGAAGGCCGCGAACACTTCGGAGCGCATGTCGTGCTCTTTGAAATCCGGACAGGACGTCTTCGACGCGTTGAGAATCGTCCAGTCGGGCTTGAACCCCTTCAACTCGTCTTCCGTGGGCCGTATGAACATGTTCTTGCAGAAATGAGCCTGCCACGCGACTTCGCAGACGATTCGCACGCTGAGCCGGGTATCGGGATTGGCGCCGCAGAATCCATCCACAACATAGAGACGCTTGCCGTTGAGCTGCTCCAGCGCGATTTCCTTGAGGTGAACCCAGGTCTCCTGGCTCATCCGCTTGTTTCCGGAGCCGGGATTCTCGGCGGCCGCCCACCACACCGTGTCGCGGGAAACGTCGTCTTCCACAACGTACTTGTCTTGGGGGGAACGCCCGGTAAACCGGCCGGTATCGACCGCCAGTGCGCCAAACGTCGTTTTCCATGCGCGCTCAAAGCCTTCAAGCGACGAGTCCAACTCATGCTTATAGAGTTCGTCATAAGTTGGATTGCGGATCAAGTTGGTCCAGGAAGAAATGCCGATGTTTTTCAGTCCCAAGTCGCTCATGGTAGGTCACTCCGTGCTCGTAAGGGCGCCGATCCCCACACGTGTCGGCGCGAATGCGATTTCTTGGGAAAGGAGTGTAGATCATTCGCCCGAGCGAAGTCCACTCGACACAATTGACACCCCTCCAATTTTAGTACGCCTATTCATATGATAACATGAGGTATATACATCTGCTAGATTGACGGCGTCGCGAGAAGATTTCACGCACTGGAGCGGTCCATTCGAGCCGGGCGCACTCGCTCTGATACACTCTACGCTTCACAGGCGGCAAATCCGTAATGCCTTACGCGAAACACGGCGAGCCGCTATAGAGGGAGCAATCATGTCGTTTCCAGAATTGGACCGCAAACGTCTGCACATAAAGCCATTGCGCGAACGAAAGAACAAGGTTCGCATCGAGCGGGACCACGTGCCGCCAACCGCGGCGCCCAAGACGCTCTCGGACAATGCCCGCCGGGTGATCGATGAAGCCGCGGAAAGAATCGTCGCGGCCAAGAAAGCGGGCCGGTCTCGCATGCTGACGTTTGGGGCTCACTCTATCAAAAATGGACTCGCCCCCGTGCTGGTCAAATTGATTGAAGATGGATGGGTGACGCACCTCGCCACCAACGGCGCAGGAATCATCCACGATTGGGAATTCGCCTTCCAGGGGGAAAGCAGCGAGGACGTCCGCGACAATGTAGCGCGCGGCCAATTCGGGGTGTGGGAAGAGACGGGGTTCTATATCAACCTCGCCATCTTGATTGGCGCCTATCAGGGTATGGGCTACGGCGAATCGGTGGGAGCAATGGTCGAGAAGGAAGGCCTTCAAATTCCTTCCGAATCGACGTTGCGTTATACCATCTCAAGCGCGATCGACAAGGATCCTGCGCTGGTTGCCGCCGCCGCTGATGTCCTGGACCGTGTTCGCGGATTCGAACTGGATCCGGGCTGGATGCGCATTCCCCACCCGTTCAAGCAGTACGGCATCCAAGCCGCGGCCTACCGGCTGAAGATTCCCTACACGGGACACCCCATGATCGGGCACGATATCATCTATGTCCACCCCATGAATCATTGCGCCGCCATCGGCCGCGCAGCCCAGCGAGATTTCCTGGCCTTCGCGCACAATGTAACTAATTTGGACGGCGGCATCTACTTGTCCATTGGGTCCGCCGTCATGTCCCCCATGATTTTTGAAAAGTCCCTTTCCATGGCTCAAAACCTAGCCATACAAGAGGGAAAGCACATCGACAACCATTTCATGGTCATCGCGGACTTGGCAGAGTCGCATTGGGACTGGCAGCAGGGCGAACCCCCGGACAGCAACCCGGACTATTACTTGCGATACAACAAGAGTTTCTCCCGAATGGGCGGCACGATGCGCTACGCCACGGCCGACAACCGCGATTTCCTCCTGGCGCTCGTTCAAGCGCTTGGACGTTCGTAGAAGGATTTGACGCAATGCTTCAACTTACACCCGTGGAACAAGAAATTCTGGACGCGATGGTGGCCCGCCGTCCGGATCTGGCCCCATGCAAGACTGCGCTTATAAGCCTGCACGAGGCCCTCGTGCGCACCTACGATGCGGGGGGCAAACTGCTGCTGTGCGGCAACGGCGGGAGTAACGCCGACGCCATGCATATCGCGGGTGAGTTGTGCAAGAGCTTCGAACGGAAGCGGACGTTGTCGCCGGGCTTTGTCGCGGCATTGAAGCCGTTGCCTTTCGGAGAGGAACTGGCGAGTCACCTTGAAGCAGGGCTTGCCGCGATCCCCCTTGGGTTCCAAGGTTCGCTGAAGACGGCCGTGGAAAACGACAATTCGCTTCGGGACATCGCATTTGCCCAAGAGGCGGAGGCGCTTGCAAGACCAGGTGACTGCATCATCGGCATTTCAACCTCCGGGAATGCCGCAAACTGCCTCATGGCCATGTCGGTCACAAAAGCCAAAGGCGGAACCGTGGTTTCCTTGACGGGCCCGAAGGGCGGGAAGATGGCCACATTCGCGGATATCGCCATCAAAGCGCCCGGCGACTCGGTCAAGGTAATCCAAGAGGCGCATCTCGTGCTTTACCACACGACGTGCGCAATGATCGAAGCGCACTACTTTCCCGAACCGCGGTAATCGTCTGAATTGGGGATCGTTTCACGGCGCCGGGTGCGTTCGAATAGAAGGACGGCTACGCGCCTGCCGCGTATAACAGCGTGAGTACGAGCGTAACCGTCGCAACGCTGAGTAGAAACGTCCACGATACGACGCTCGACAAGAAGCCGGGTTCCAGATCGAATTGGACGCCGTACGCCGCCATGCCGATGGCGACGGGTCCGCTCATTTGGAGAATGAATACGTTGGCCGCCAAGCCGTGCATGCCAACCATCCAGGCAACGCCCCACGCCACGAGAGGCCCGAGCAGCAGCCGTGCGGCGCACGCGAGAAAGACATTTACCCCGACCTGAAGTCTCGTCTCTGCCACCGTTGCCCCGAGGATGAGCAGTTGAACCGGGATGACGCCATCGCCGGAAATCTGTAGCGCGCGATCGAATGCCTCGGGGAAATGAAACCCAAAGCGTTGCGCCAGCATGGCGGCGGCAAAAGCGTAGATCATGGGAAACTTGAAGACACCCGTTAGCGCGCGCATTGCGGAGTGCGTTCCCCGCTGGGCCAAATACAGTCCAATGCTGTTTTGCAGGAATCCGCCGCAAACCATGATCAGCACACCATAGGGCAGGGCATCGGAACCGAATGCAAACAACACGATGGGGAGTCCAAAGTTGCCGAGATTTGGAAACATGGTCATGAGGAATGCGCTTCGCAACGGGGTCGCCATTCCGTTGCGGGATGCCAACACGGCCAGGATGAGGCCTACGACGCCTGCCGATAGGGCCACACCGCCGGCAATACGGAGAAACAAGGACCAGTCTATCGTGTGCTTGGAAATGCCGTTGTAAACAAGGCTGGGGATGAGGATATAGGCGTTCAGCGCAGAAAGCGTCTTCAAGTGCAGGTGGGTAATGCGCCTAACGGCAAACCCAAAGCCCGCTACGATAAAGACGGGAAGAACGGCGGATACTACTGCCGTCATTTCCGTCCGCCGATGCCTGCCTCTTGAGACGGATCATTCGCCTTGCGGCCAGTACTTCCGAGCTGGAACCCGGAATGCGTCACGAGACAACGCATACCCGGTTCTTTCCCGCTTCCTTCGCCCGGTAAAGGGCTTGATCGGCGCACTTGACGAATTCGACGACGTCCATGTCGGTAGTCAATTCGGCCACTCCCACACTCATGGACGTTCCCTGGCATTCCGAGGTGGAATACTCTTCTCGGATGCGCTCGGCAACCGACCTGCCCGCCTGCGCATCGGCGTGCCACAGGAGGATGGCGAATTCATCTCCACCGTATCGAAAGGCCTCGTCGCCAGAGGAACGCGTATGCTTTTGAATGATCTGGCCGACGAGCTTCAGTAATGCGTCACCGGCCGGATGACCAAAGCTGTCGTTGCAGTGTTTGAAGTTGTCGATATCGATGAACAGAAGGGAAACCGGCAAGGATTCGCGCGCGCTCCGTGCGATTGCGCCTTCCATCCGCGTATTGAAGGTTCTCTTGTTCAAGAGTCCCGTGAGCTGATCCGTATGCGCGATTTCGGCCAGTTGTCGCTGGAGTTCTCGTTGCTCCGTCACATCCCGGCAGGCCACATGCAGCATGGACTCCGCGCCCGTGCGCACCATGTTCGCGCTAACATCCAGACATACGCCTCCTCCTCCCGCGGACGAAAGCAAAATATCCGACAACGTTGCCTGCCCCAACTTCTCGACGATCGAGAACCCCTGACGAAGCCGCGCGCTCGAACCGCTATCGAAGAGCTCCAGCAAGGAAAGGCCAATCAGTTCGGAGCGATCGCGCCGGCTGAGGGCGCAAAACGACCGGTTCACGTCGCGAATCACGTACTCGTCCGGCGAGACGACCAACATGCCATTCATGCTGTACTCGAAGAGACTGCGGTATTTCTCTTCGGCGGCCATCTGCGCCTCCCGAAGCTTGCGCATGGCCTCCATATCCTCCACGATTCGCTGCTTTTCCTGGGCCAATTCGTCCCAGAGCTGGCGCTCCCGGAAAATACGCATCATCTTTGCCACCAACACGTCCGCTTCATAGGGCTTTGCAATAAAGTCCGATGCACCATTGCGAATCACATCGACATAAGGAAACTCTTGCTCGTACGCCGTCGTTACGATGATGGCCGTTTCCGGGCACATGCGCGCCACCTTCGCCACGAGGTCCAATCCGTGGCAACCAGGCATCAGCATATCTGTGATCATCACATCGAAACGCTGTTCGTTCATGACGCGAAGCACTTCATCCCCGTCGCCTGCAATGACCGTCTGACAGCCAAATCGGGATTGCACCTGCCGGGTTACGACTTCAGCGACGGAGGGTTCGTCATCGGCGACAAGAACGCGACGGTGGGCAAGGCTCTGATTCATTGAAAAAACCTCTGTGAGTAAACGGAGGAGTTTATCCCAACTCAGGCGTCCCGTCAACGAGGAAAATGCGATAGGCCCAATCCGATTAGCGGCGGCTCTTCACGACGAGCCTTCGATTCAAGCATTCCAGTCGCGCATCGCGCCCAATTGCCGAGTGGGAACAAGGGCGGGGACGATTCATGAAAAGCCAAGCAGGGTCGCGACGATCTTGTAGATCCAAGCCGCCAGGAAAGGAACCCAAGCGTATCGAGCGGCTTTTAGAAGATACCCCTCCACTCTGCTACCACGAAGTAAGCGTCCTGACGGCAGAAGGGCAATCAGGAAACCACAGACAACCAGTGCGGCGATGAACGCCAGGGCGCCCGCGGGCTGCACGAGAAACGCATCCACGGGTCTACCATGCGCCATCAAGGCAAATGCGGTCGTCATTCCACAAAAGGGGCAAGGGATTCCCAGAAAGTGCCGCGTCAAGCAAGGGGGAAAACCGAGTTGCTCGTGCGTGCCGAATCCACGCGGGTCGGCATTCAAGTATCGGGCAAGACCCAAGACGCCCACGATACCCAGGATGCCGCACACGATAAGAAAACGGTCGAGAGCGCGCGGCGATGTGGGTGCTGGTTGCACGCCGCTGGCGTCGGGTTTGCCCATTCTTCTCCTCTCCCACGAGACGATCCACATTGTGGCAGCCGCTGGTGAACCCAAAAAAGGCCGTGGGTTCCGCGAAGAATCGCGGCCCCACGGCCCAGTCTAGCAAATCGCTACGCCTCTGCGATCAAAGTCCAGGAACGCCCTCGTCGGGAATCTTGATGACTTTGGGCATCACTCTCTCTCCCGGCCGCATAACGCGCAGCAGGACCGATTTGCCCGGCGTTGCGTTGGACTTCAGAGCACTCCTGAACTCTTCGAGAGATGTCACGGCCTGCTGCGCCACTTCGGTTATCACGTCACCGGGGATGATATCGCAGCGCTCCGCGGGGGAATCGGGAAGCACATCGACCACAAGGACTCCCTTGGTGTTCTCTTCCAAGCCCTGCTGCTTGATTGCCTGGGGCGTGAGCGCGTCAAGGCGAAGCCCGAGTATGTCGCCGCCCATGCGAGCCTTGTCTACGCTGCCTGCATACTCCGTCAATTGTACATCGACATCCAGCGGCTTCTTGTCGCGGATGACATTGAGCCTCACACTCGCACCGGGGGCCAGGGCCGAAATCTTCGACACCAAGTCCTTGGAACTCTCGACGGAAGCGCCGTTGATCTCGCGGATAACGTCTTCGCTCTTAATGCCGGCTCTGTCGGCAGGCGAATTTGGATGCGCCCGTCCTACATATGCGCCCTTGGCGTCGGGCAACCCCATCAACTCGGTGAAGTCCTCCACCCGCTCGGCGCCCGCCTGCTTGGCGACATCCGTAATATCGCTGATATCGACACCGAGGAAGCCTCGCGTAACCTTGCCCTTCTCAAGCAATTGGGGAACGATTTCCTTGGCCATATTGATGGGAATCGCGAACCCCAGCGAATCGGCCCCGTAGACGATGGCCGTGTTTATGCCTATCACGCGCCCCTCGATGTCGCACAGGGGACCGCCGCTGTTGCCGAGATTGATCGCGGCGTCGGTCTGAATGAAGTTCTGAAACCGGATGGATGGCAAGCGCAACGACTCCCGTCCCAATGCCGACACGTGGCCGAAAGAGACGGTGCCTTCAAGCTCGCGAGGATTGCCCACGGCAATCGCGAATTGCCCCACACGAATTTGGCTGGAATCGCCCAACTCCGCGATAGGAAGATCGCCGTCCGGCGTGATCTTGATCACCGCGATGTCGGTGTCCGAGTCCTGTCCGACCACCACGGCGTCGTACACCTTGCCTGTGGATAACCGGACTTTGATGTTCTTAGCGCCCTCGACCACATGGTTGTTCGTGAGAATGTGGCCCTCTTTGTCGAAAATAAAGCCCGACCCTGACGCCATCGCGCGCGGCATACGGCGGGGCATCTGCTCGGGCACCGGGATTCCGAAGTTCTTGAAGAACTCCTCCAAGTCCTGCATCTGCTTGTCGTCCATCGGCTCAGCCGTCTGCTCGGAGTCGATGTTGACCACACATGGCCGGACTTGTTCTCCGATTCGGATAAAGGCGTCCTCCATTTCG
>JBHEKO010000231.1:0-18460 GCA_041859475.1 Candidatus Hydrogenedentales bacterium | reverse complement strand
AGCAGCCCTTCGCGCGGCTGCAACTTGATGGTGTCCGTTTCGTAGGCGGCGTCTTCCGCGACGCCGAGTACAAGGCCGCCGGTGCGCGGCAATTCGCGGACAGCGCCCTCGTGACCGATCAGAATCGGCGGGAGGTGCCCGGCGATGCTGTACTCCACGATGCCCGTTCGCGTATCGAGGATGCCGTACACGAGCGTCACGAACAGGCCCGCGCCGTTGTCCGCGCAGACGAGCGTGTTCACGTGGCGCAGGCAATCGCCCGGCGTCATGCCGGTGACGGCCGTGGCTTTGAGCAGCGTGCGGCACACGGCCATGAATAGGGCCGCCGGCATCCCCTTACCGGCCACGTCGCCGATGACGATACCAAGCCGGTGCTCGCTGATGAAGAAGAAGTCGTAGAAATCGCCGCCGATTTGGCGCGCGGGGATCATCTCCGCATAGATTTCGAACTCGGAGCGATCCGGAAACGGCGGAAACGTCTGCGGCAAGATGGCCTGTTGAATTCTCGCGGCCACGTCCAATTCCCGTTGCACCGCCGAAAGGTCCTCGCGCGCGTCGCGCGCCTGTTTCATGGTCTCCAATTCCTGGCGCGTCTTCTCCAGCGTGATCTCCAGGTCCTTGAAGTCGATGGGCTTCGTGATGAAATCGAAGGCCCCGCGGTTCATTGCCGCGCGGATGTTCTCCATATCGCCGTATGCGGAGACGATGAGGGACTTTCGGATGGCTTCGAGTTTCGAGAGATGCGAAAGCAAGGTCAGGCCGTCCATTTCGGGCATGTTGATGTCCGTCAGCACGACTTCGATGGACTCGTCGTCGCGCAACTTGTCGAGCGCTTCGACGCCGCTGCGCGCAAACAGAAAATCGTAGCGGCCTTCGCGAATACGTCCGCGAAACCGCTGTCGAATCAGGGCCTCCAGATCGGGCTCGTCGTCGACGACGAGAATTCTCATCGGGGTAGTCTCAGTGATCATTCTTGGCGCTCAATCAATTCGTGTATCTTTACTTTCAGGCCGTCGAAGTCGATCGGTTTGGCGATGTAGCCGTCCGCGCCCGCGGTCATGGCGGCCTCGTAGTTTGTTTCGTCGTGGTACGCGGTAATCATATACACCTTAAGGTGTGCTTTCGTTTCTTTGATGCGCCGCAGCAGTTCGATGCCGTTCATTCCGGGCATGTTGATGTCCGACAGAATAAGCACGAGATCGGCCATGCCGTCCTTGCCAAGATACTGAAGCGCATCCTCGCCCGAAAACGCGAAGTGGAGGTCCACCAATCCCGCCTTCATTTCCTTGCGAAATCGCTGGAGGAAGAGCGTCTCGATGTCGCGCTCATCGTCAACCATGAGTACCTTGATCATATTCCACTCCCGATATCGGCCACCGCTTTCGGCAGCGCGACTCTTACTTCCGTGAATGCTCCCAATTCGGAGTTGACCGAGATCTGTCCTCCGTGCTCTCCCACGACGATGTCGTAGCAGATCGACAGGCCGAGCCCCGTCCCTTCGCCCGCGGGTTTCGTGGTGAAGAAGGGAGTAAAAACCGTTTCGCGTATTTCCTTCGGGATGCCCACGCCGTTGTCGCGCACGCGCAATTCGACATGCTCCTTCCGGTTCAGCGTTTGCACAATCACCTTCGGCGCGAAGTCTTCGCCTTCGAGGCGCTTGCGCTCGTAGGCGGCGTAACATGCGTTGTTGACGAGATTGAGCACGACGCGGCTGATGTCCTGCGCGACGATCGGCGCCAGTGGAATTGTCTCGTCGAGGTTCAGGTCGATCTTGACTCGGAACGACGCGTCGCGCGCGCGCATGCCGTGGTAGGCGAGCTTCACGAATTCGGTTGCCAACGCATTCAGATCGGCGGGGCGCCGTTGATCCGATTTGCCCCGCGAATGGAGCAGCATACTTTGCACAATGCCGTCGGCGCGACGGCCATGTTCTCTGATGCGCGCGGCATTCTGCGAGATATCGTTGAACAATTCGAACAAGGCTTCGCCATCGCTTCCAGCCAGCTTATCACCATGCTTTTCAAGCAAAGCGCGCGCTTCGCCCACCAATTCCACGGTAAGCTCGGCGAAATTGTTCACGAAGTTGAGTGGATTCTTGATCTCGTGGGCGATTCCTGCCGTGAGCACGCCCAACGACGCCATCTTCTCCTGGATTATCATCCGGCTCTGGGTCTGGCGCAGCTTCTCGAGCGTCGCTTCCAGTTCGATGTTCTTGGCCTCGATTTCCTGTGTCCGCGCCGCGACCTGTTCTTCCAACGTCAGGCTGTAATTCTTGTGCAGCTCCTGCGCCCATTTGCGCTCGGAGATGTCCGTGACGCTGCCGCGGATGAGTTGGCGGCCCGTGGCGGGCAAGCGCACCAGACGGATTTCGCACGGGATGATTCTGCCGCCCGCGTGCATGCAGTTCCATTCGAACTTCGGGCTCTCGCCCGAAAGGGTCTGCTGGATGCGGTCGTGAACGAGTCCGTCGCTCAGTATGCCGGCCGTCTGGCCCGGCGCGCTTACGTCCATCGGTCCCATGGTCAACAGGCGATCCCTGTTCAATCCGAACAGACGTTCCGCATTGTGATTCGCGTCGACGAACTTCAGCGTCTCCACGTCGATGACGACGATGGCCTCGGGGGCGTGCTCGACCAGCGTGCGAAAACGCTCCTCGCTTTCGTGGAGCGCCTTTTCCGCTTCCTTCCGTTCGGAGATGTCGCGCAGGAACGCGCTGAAGGTATGCGAGCCGCCCACGTTGCTGTGCGTCACGGAAAGCTCGACCGGAAACTCGTGTCCGTCGCGGTGCAACGCCGTGAGTTCCACGCGCCGCCGCATGCGCTCCGCTTGCCCGGTCCGAAGGAAGCGTTTGAATCCGCCGATATGCGCGTCCCGGTAGCGTTCCGGCACGATGAGGGTGGTCAAGTCTTTACCGATGGCGCGTTCGCGCGGCCACCCGAACACGGCCTCCGCCTGCCCGTTCCACCCGGTCACGATGCCCGATTCGTCCATGGAGACGAAGGCATCCAGCGAATTGTCGAGCACGGCGCTGTTGCGTTGTTCGCTCTCGCGAATGGCCTTTTCCCACACCTTGCGTTCCGTGGCGTCGCGAAAGTGAAGGACGATACCCTGGATATCCGGATCGCCCATGAGGTTGACGCTCACGGATTCGATGTGCCGCCACGTGCCCTCGCGGTGGCGCAAGCGGAATTCCAGGAAATGCGACGTGGCCGGGCTTTCGATGCGCGGCATCAAGGCCAGTGTGAGCGATGCGAAGTCCTCGGGATGGACGTACGTCTCGAGGTGTTTGTAGAGCATTTCCTCGGGGCGGTAGCCCAACGCGCGTTGGATGGACGGCGTGACGTAGGTGATCCGATGGTGATGGTCGACGACCAGCGTGTGGTCCAAGGCCTGGTCGGGCAGTTCCTGCAACGACTCGCGCAACCGCATCGGGCCCGCGCCGGCCCGCGATGCCGTGTCCATGACGATGGCCGCGAACCGCGCGATGGCCAGCGCGAAGTTTTCCTCGTCGGACTGCCACTGCCGTGCCGGACCCACGTGCTCGTGGCACAACACGCCCACGACCTCGCCGTGTTCCCAGATCGGCACGTCCAGCATCGACGAAATGCCGTGCGGGGTCAGATAGGGCTTGGAGAATTCCGCGGTTCGCGGGTCTTCGTGCGCGTCGTGCGCGACAATCGTGAAGTCTTCGTCGATCGCCGCGAAGTAGGCGGGATAATCCGTCTTGCGCAGAACGGCTCCGGTAGTGAATTCCCCCGACGAACGCTCGTACAGCGCCATCTGATGGAGCAGGCCTGCCTGCCGTTCGTAACGCCACACCCCAACGCGGTCGCAGTTCAACGTTCGCGCCGCCACTTCGACGAGTGCGCGCAACGCCACCTCGGGGTTGTCCTCTTCGGCAACGCTGACCTTCGACAACTCCACCAACGCGGTATTCTGCGACCGAAGCCGTTGCTCCATCGAGGGCGCAGTTGTCCCCGTCGTGGTTTCGTTCAAGGTGTCGGACTCAATAGACACAGAAATTTCGCCTTCTCTTCATTTGGGCAGCGGACGCACCCGCGCCGTGCGACAGCCAGATGCGCGTATTGTACCGAATTCGGCGCGGATTCCGAAGTTGCGCACCCGCCGCCCGAATCGTCGCTACCTTGGCGGTGCGATATATCCGTAGCAGCGGCCCATCCAATAGGGCATCAGCCACGCCACGCCTTCCGCCTCCGAATAGCCGTCGGCTCCTTGTACGGCGACCCACGGGTTGCGGTCCCACTGCGCGACGGCGCGCTCGCTCGGCGGCACAAGGCGGGCAGTTTGGATGTATTCGATTTCCGGACGCCGCACGAGCCGCAGGTCCTCGCGAGTGGTGTTGTCCATGGTCCACTCGATCAAATCCAGCGGCGCGTCGCGCATGAACGCGACCGATTGCGTTACGTCCGTCTCCGCGCCGGAGCACAGGCGGTACACGAAATCGAACCAATAGCTTTGGTCGTCTTTGAGTCCGCTGTACCACCGCTCGAGTCCTTGCAGGTAGTACCCGCGCAACGCCGGATCCTTCTCGCTCAGGAGCAATCCGGGAAAGGTCATGGCCAATAATTCGTCGTCGATGTGCGTACGCTGCGAGAGGATGAACGACTTGCCCGCGCTCGCGTTCTTGGCGTACCCGTGTTTCTCGATCAGCTCCCGGTACACGCGGTCGTACTTCCGGTCGCCCGTGATCGTGAAGGCTACCTTGAGAAACGACAGGATCTCCGTCGAGTTGATGCCGCGTTCCGCGGACCAGTTGGGGTCATGGTTCAGGCGATCCGGAGCCCACACGCCCCACCGCGTGTGCTTCCCGTCGATGTCCTTGAGCACGAGCCCCCCGTCGACGATATGGTCCGTCACGCGGCGCACGTGTTCGCGTACCCGCTCCTTCTCCGCGTCGCCGGCCACGAGCGTGTAGTAGAAGAAATAACCGAAGTAATGCCCCACGACTTCATCGGAGCTTGTGTCGCCTTTCCAGAGCCACTTTCCATCCGCGCTCGGACGCCACCGCACATCGACTTGCTTCCAGCGCGGTTCGCGAACCATTCGCTCCGCAAGCTCTTCGTCCGTGACCTGCTCGTTGGGGTCGTTCACCTTGCCCCAATCCGTGGGCACAATGGTCCGCGCGAAAAAGCCGTCCGTGCCCGTGACAGTTTGCAGCAGGACCAGCAGGTCGAAGGCGCGCTTCGCCTCGTCGCGCGCGTCCGGGTCTTTCGTCGCCGCGTAGCGGAACGCCTGCATGACCAGATAGTAGGCCGTATACGAGCCGTCGTTGTCGTCGTCGATGAACTTCGACGACGCCACGTCCCCCTGCACCGTCAGCGCGCAACGCCGCACGATTCCCGGCTCGCGGATGTGGCGCGCGCGGCATACCTTCATGAACTCGCCGGCCTTCTCGGCCAAGGTAATTGGCCGTCGCTTGATGGCGCTGACGCCCTTGCCGGTGGCAACCCACACGCTGCCGTCCGCGGCAATCGCGAGGTCGCGCACGTCGTTGCTTACCAGCCACCGCAGCCCGTGCCGCAGCGACCATGACGCGCCATCGTAGCGCGCAACGCCCAGCGCGGTCCCCATCCAAACTGCCCCGTCCGGCGCGATGGCGAGAGCGCGCACGTCGTAGTTTGGCAACCCCTCTGCCTGCGTGAGGGACTGAATCCGGCGCCCATTTCGATAGACATCCACGCCGCCCAGTTGTCCCACCCACAGGCGACCATCGCCGCCCATCGCGAGCGCCCGCACGAAGCCAGAGACCAGCTCGTCTTCGCGGACCAAGCGCGAGTCGCCATTGAGCGAGCGTTCGAACAGGCCGTGGCTCGTTCCCAGATAGAATCCGTTTGACGATTGCGGAAGCACGGCGCGCGGCGAATCGGACCAAGGCCCGCGGATTCGCACCCAGGTCTTGCCATCGAACCGCCAGATCGCATCGACCCCCGCTGCAATGAGTCCGTCGTGATTGACGCCGAGGTTGGCGATAGGACTTTCGACCTCAGCTACCCGCTCGAAGGAATCCCCCGCGACGCGATACAAACCGTTCCATGCGCCAACCCAGATAGTCCCCTGTGGGTCCACGGCCACATCGAACGTACTGCCGATATCGCCCATGCCGCCAAGGGTATCCCATTTCCCGTCGCGCAGGGTTCGCACGCCCTCCTTCGTCGCTACCCACACGCCGCCCTTCGCGTCGACCGCTATGGCGCGCACGTCGTTCTCGCCATCGGTCGCCAACGGATACCGCTCGTGATACTCCTGCAAGTAAGGTTCATCGGAAACGGGGTCCGCGCTCGCCATGGCTGAAAGCGCAAGTAGAGCCGCGAATAGACACACGAGTAGCGTGGGGAACCGGGACATGAGGAGTCCTCCCTTGCGGTCAGCGCGAATTGGTCGAAATCAGGAAAGGCCCTTCACACGCCTTCCTGTTGAAGGAAAATACCTTTGTCGACTTGCGAAAAGAACTGCTGGTAGAACGCGGCATCCGTGATCGGGCTGGCCGACATGGTTGCCCCATTTGCCCCAAGCACCCGCTGCTGGAAATTGACACGCACGCGCGACTGCTTGTCGAAAGCGCTCACATTCGCCGTGCAATCCAGCACGAGTGTCTTCGAGAGCAACGCTTCCTTCTTCTCGGCGCGTTTGATTTCCTTCTTCGAGTGGGGGATGTCGGTCATCTTGTTCGCCGACAACAGGCCAAGTTGCGTGTCGGCGTTGTTGATGATGAACCCCATGTCTTGCAGCACGTTCACCATGGCTTTCATCACCAAGCGGATGTCCTGCGTGTCGTACTCGCGCGTCTGGTATCCGCGCAATTCGAGCTGCGACGGCGACGGGGGCGAATCGCCGTCGGACATGCAGCCCGCGCACGCGAACACCGCGCCCAGCACCGTGGCCAGCGAAACGACTCGAGTACGCATGCTAGAACGTGCTCGTGTGGTACGAGAAGGTCTCGACCTTGTCATCCTTGTCGTAACGGATGATTACGGTCAAGGTCTTCTGAGTCGTCGCGGAGGAACCCCGGTTCTTCGACCGGCCCGCGTTGACGTTGCCCAGGACCAGCACGTTCCCCGGAATCCCCGCTGCGCCGACACCGGCGTTGGCGTTCGAACTCGAGTTCTTGTACGAAGCTTCCGTCGCGATCTTGTCGTAGATCCACGACTCGTTGCCTGCGCTGTCGCGCCGCACCATGTTTGGCGATCCGAGGGCTTCGGCCACCTCGACCGACGACATACCCACGCGGATTTCTTTCTGCACGATGCCCAGCGTCATGTTGCGATCCTGCTCGGAGTGCAGTTTCCGGGCGCAACCGGGGGTAAGCAGGGTGGCCAATGCCAAGCCCGCGGAGACGACAGCAATTCCAAACCTCATGGCACTTCTCCAGAGTTGACGAACTACCAATGATCCTACGGAGTGGGGAGGTACAATGCAACGCGGGCGGGCGTCTATGAAATGCGAAAATTGCTTTACCCTGGAGAAATCCGAGTGTATAGTGATTTCAACAGTTGAAATCCGCGGTAGGGGGAGGGGTCATGACACTACGCAAGAAGTGGGTTCTTGGTGGCGTGGCGGGTCCGCTGGCGCTGGTTGCGGGCGTTGTCATGGTTATTGCAGACCAGGATGTTCGCAAGAAGACGTACCAGACGCGATGTGTTCACAATTTGAAATTCATCAGTATGGCGTTGAGTCAGTATGCAAAGGACAACGGAGGGAGCTATCCGAACGCGCTCTCGGCGCTCTATCCGGACTACATTTCGGACCTCGATGTATTCGTTTGTCCGCGACTGCGAGTGCCGTTTGAGCGCGAGCGCGGGACGCAACATCCGTTCGCGCCTGGGCCGAACCCGGAGCAGATCGATTCGCTGGGGAGTTACGCGCTGGTGCCCGGTTTGTCCGCGAACGGCGACAAAGACATCGTCGTCGCTTACGAGAAAGCGGACAATCATTCGGGGCGTGGGCGAAGCCTGCTCTATCTCGATGGCCGCGGCGCGTGGGAGCCGCCGGAGAACTGGCGGAACGGCCCCCCGAACGTGAATCTTCCCGTGGAACTGAAGAAGCCGTAGATCCGGCAAGCGGCCACAATGGCGTTTGTGTGGCGAGCTGCATTTCGTGCGGAGATGCGGGGAGAAAGCAAAACGGCGGGTTAGAAAACCCGCCCTCCTGTGATTTCGCGCGCAGGCGCGTGGAGAAACCAAAATGGCGGGTTAGAAAACCCGCCCTCCTTTTGGTGTTGCCGTCAGTCTATTTCACGCTAGCGGATCGCACCAGCACGATGACGATGATGAACGGAACGAGACCGGCCAACCACCACTTGTTGTCGACCACCCACACGTAAATATCGGCAAGGCCAATCATGCGCGCCGCCTAGTCGAAGCGTTTCAGGGTTTTCTCGCGCCATTCCTTCAACTGGTCCGGCGTCATTTGGTTGCGGATTTCTTCCATGGACTTCGATTCGGCCTGCGCATATGCAGCAGGGTCCGTCTGCACGGCAACAACCGACAGGACCAGCGTGAGCAAGGACAGGCCGATGCCGATGAAGCACTTCGAACGGTCACGGAAGAACTCGACCCGAAGAAGGCCGATGGTGGCCCAGATCACGGAGATGACCGGGATGATCAGAATGACGTAGGGCGTCGGTATGAAGGATGTGCCACCCAACGAGATTCGCCGCAGGGAGGGAAAAACAAACATGAGCAGCACGACCAAGAGACCGGCCAGTCCGATATACAAACTGAGAATCCAAGGCTGAGGGATCTTTCGGGCGCTGGCGACAAGGGCCTCCGTGGCCACCTCTTCGACGACTTCTTCAGGCGCTGCCTCGTGGGCGTGGTCGTGTTCCGCCGCGGACTTGGCATGCGCCCGCTTTGCCTGGCGGTCCTCATAGCACTTGATGCAAAGACTGCGGCCGCCGCGCGTTTGATGGATGTGGGTAGGGCACGAAAGACTTCCGCACTGCTCGCAGGGAACGCCGCACGACTCGCAGAGCAGACCTTGGCATTCGGCACAAAAACCCACCGAGCTTCGGACCTGACAAACAAGGCATTCCATAACCGTACGCCTCCTTTTGGATCCCCTAATGCGTCTCAATCTAGCACAGGGGGGAAGCCTTTGCAATCCTCCTTTTGCGCTTGCACCGTATCAACTACCTTTTCTGCTGCATCGGACGGACCTGTCGGAGCAGACCCATCCGCCCCAAGGTCTTTCCGCTCAACCCGCTTGCTGGCCGCGCTCAGCGCCATGTTGAATCCCTGCCATGTTTGAGCTAAGTTCACCGGCGAATGGTCTTGCACCCCGAAGGGGATTTCCTCTGCGTCCGTATCTGCTGGGCGATTTCTACCCCTGTTCCCGCGCGACGCCAGGGTGTGACTCTGAGAATCGAATGCCCCATGCCGCTGGAAAGGAAGACTCAATTGCCATCGTCCGCTTCCCTGGTTAGCGTTGTTGTCCCTGCGTTGAACGAGACGCTCAATCTGGTCCCGCTCTATGAGCGGTTGCTCGCGGTGTTCGACGCGTTGAACCAGCCGTGGGAACTGATCGTCGTGGACGACGGCAGTACAGACGATTCCGCCGCGACTCTCGCCGCCCTGAACGCTCGCGATACGCGTGTCAACGCACTGCTGCTGACCCGCAGCTTCGGACAGGATGCCGCCATCTCCGCCGGCTTGCAGGCCGCCCGGGGCGATGCCGTCGTTGTCATGGACGCCGATGGCCAGGATCCACCCGAAGTCATCCCCGCCCTGATCGAGCAGTGGAAAGCAGGCAAAAAGATCGTCGCGGGCCGGCGCTCGCGGCGCGTCGAACACTCTGCTTTCAAACGCGCGTGCGCCTTCGGCTTCTACCGGCTGATGCGCGCCGCAGTCGGGTGGGACTATCCCCTCGACAGCGGTGAATTCCGCCTCATGGACCGCGCCGTGGTGAACGTCCTGAATGCGTGTCCGCAGCGAAACCGGCTGATGCGCGCACTCAGCTCGTGGACTGGCTTCTCGTGCACGACGGTCGAATACACGCAAGAACGCCGCATGCACGGAGAGACGAAATACTCCTTCCGGCGCAGCCTTCGCTTGGCTCTAACCGGTCTCACCGCCTTTTCGGTGGCGCCGCTGCGGATCGCCGTTTGGCTCGGGATTCTCACTATCGCTGGCTCGATCATCGCATCCTTCCCCCTCTTGGGAAGCCCCAGTTCGAACGCACCCGCTTCATGGTTCGCATGGGGCATTCTGGGTCTCTGGCTGCTTGGGGGAGTCCAATGCCTCCTCATCGGGATACTTGGGGAATATATCTGGCGGGGCTACCTCGAATTGCAGCAGCGGCCTTTGTTCATAATTGAACAAACAATAGGCTTTGATCGCGAAGAGCATTGATCATTGACGCGAATCCTTCCATTCTTGCTCATTTTGGTCTTGTAAAAATAACTGTTTATCGCTTCTGACACATTGTTTGTCGTATCGGCGCAATCTTCAATAACTACGCAAGGGGGAAGATGCACGTAAACTCTTGACTCACAGCCCCATACAGCGAAACCAGGGAATCGGGCACGAGGAATGCTTCTTACGGGTAGACTGATTGGTAGCACGTTTCCGGTCCGCAATAGACTGGGAATGAAGAAATGGGGAGAGCAGTATGAAGAGTTCAGCACACCGACTGGCAACCGCACTTGCACTGACCACATTTGTGTGGGCTTCGCTTACCGCGGGGGCGACAATGGCGTCGACAGGTGGGGTGCCCTGTACGGGTCCAGCCAACCTTGAACTGTGGTCGTCTGGGTCCTTGGTGGAAGAGATGATGTCGCAGGATGTTCTTTGGGGATGGAATGTAGCCAGGCAAACCGGCCGCATCGTGCCGCTTTGGACGCCGGGCGACTCCCGAGCGCTGATGAAATTCAATCCGATTCTTTCCAGTAGCTTGTTCGCGCCGCAGGGAGAAGACAGCTTGGCCGCGTCGATGGCTTTCGCCAAGAACAAGCCGGCCAATGGGTTGAATTCGTCGGGGCCAGCCGACAGCCCCGTCTCGGGATGGGCCGTCACCACTCCGACGCCGGCATCCGTTGCCCCGAGTGTGGAAACGGCATTGAACATGAGTGCTGTTCCCTACGTCGAGAACACGTTCAGCGCGACGGCAAGCAACACGACGCTTGACGCAAAGTCCGTTGACGAATTCGGCTTGACTATGGCCAAATGCCATCCGAGCATGATTGTCCCCGAGCCCTCTTCGATGTTGCTGGTGGGAACCGGTTTGGCAGGACTCGCCGCTGCCCGTATCAAGAAACGTCACAGCTAATCCGCAATCAGCGAAGCGGATCCAAAACGCCGCGTGGGGCACACAGCCAATCGTCCCACGCGGCGTCGTTCTTTTTGTGCATCGCACTCCACTTCCCACTCGAATTGACAGTCGTATCGAGAAGGATATCCCAGCGTTTGCTTGCGGCGAACCGGTAGGGACGTTTCGCCGAAACGTCCGGGATTTCCGCTATCATCCCGATGGCTATCCTCCGCGTGCAACCAATGCTCGCGCCGACGCCTCAGCCGCGGACCTTCCATGAACCGATGCACGAATCGTAACATTCGACACTGCTGATAGTATGTTGTGGTATGATAATGACCAAGGCCTTGTGGTTTTCGACTCAGAGGGATTGGAGCGTCGTGAGCGCCGATCGGAGAGAGGAATTGGTACGTACGGAGCCCTTGCTCCGTCGTCTGACATCCGCCGGCACGGAACTCGTCATCGTCATGGGACCGAAGGATGATGACTGCGACGGCGCACACTGGGTGGGGGCCGTGTTGTCGGTGACCGGGCGCATCAAGAATGTGCCTACGTTGGAACAAGCGGTCAACGACGGACTCTTCACGTCCAGTTCCGGCCGTTACCTCGCGGCGTTCGATCCGCGCCGCGCTTCTCCCGAGCGCATCGCCGAAGCGCGCCTCCGCACGAAGGAAGCCGTGGCCGCCATGGAAGCGCGCGCCCGTGGCGAGGTCACTCCCAAACGGCGAAAGAGCGAAATCCGCCTTGCCCCTTCCGAACAGGCCTTCGAGCGCGCCAAGGTATTCGCGAAGGATACGCGCCTGAAGTTCGAGCGCGTGTATGCCTCCGCCCGCCGCGCCTTGGATTCGGGCGACAACAAGACCGCCCTCTCGAAATGCCGCGCCGCCCTGCAGCTGCTCGAACAGGAAGCCCTCTACGGGTCGCGTCAGGATGAACTCATCCGCGCGCTCACCGAACAGATCGAACACCTCGCCAATTCCGAGCACGAGCAAGAGGCGTCGTAAGCCGGCGTTTTTCCGCCTCGTCGAACATCTCCCGGCTCATGGGTTCTAATGCAGTACGTTCAGCATAGGGAACCGTGTGTCTCCGCTGGGGTATCAATCGGAGGACGGTGCCCGAACCCACCCGTGTCCAATGAGACCGGGAAAGAGGAAGCATGTCTCGTCGAAGAAAGCCTGGTGCCTTGCCGGCAACCCTGTTGCTGGGTTTCTTGGTTGCGGTCGGTGCGGACACACCTGCTTGGGGCATGGGGCAGGAAGGCTTCGGGAATGGCCCTTTGCCCGCACAAAGCGACTATCCGGACGGCCTGATGTCCGTCATCAACGATCGGCATCGCATCTACACCTCTTGGGTCAACGGGAACGAGCACTTCTACTTTCAAGGCCAGACTGACGCGCTGAACGAGGCGCTGAAACAGTTTGCCCTCATCAATGCGCCCGAACACGAAGTCGTCTTGCTGCCGGGGCCCGGGAAGGCGAAGCGCTTCAACGGCGAGCCGATGGAATGCGACTGGATGCTGCACGTTGTCGGGGGAATCGTCAAATCCATGACTGGCAACGGCGGCGAGGCGGGGGTCTGGGACAAGTACCCGACCCTGACGGTGTATGCGAGTGGCGGAAGTATCGACTTGGAAAGCATCAAACTGCCCAAGGAAATCACGCTACTGACCCGCGACGATCTGCGAAAGCGGTATCTGAAAGGAATTGCCAGCGCCAACAAAGAAACGCGTGCTTTCGGCGCCATGTTTCTGGTGGATTCCGATCCGTTCAGTGAGGACAACGCGACGGCGCTCGCAGCCTTGTTGAACGACGAGGATTCGTACGTCCGCGCCAATGCCGCCTCGTCGCTGGCGCGAATGGGCAAGGTCGCTGAAGGCGCCGTGCCGGAATTGAAGGAATGCTTGCAGAAAGGCGATCGCTACGAAGAGATCTATCAGAACGCCATCGACAAGATCTCCCAAGGGGAGGACCGTTCAAGCGACGCGAAGGAGTACGAGGAGACTGCGAAGAGAATCGCGGCCTTCGCACAGAGGGCCAGAGCCGCGGAGAACACTCCTTAGTCCGAGGATGGCGCAGTATCGCTAATTGCCCGCCGTCCCGAGTAACCCTTGCACACGTTCCCGAAGTGCCGGGATCACCTCCGCGCCGAACCACGCGTTGCGCTTCAACCACAGCAAATTCCGAAACGACGGATGCGGCAGCGGCATGAACTCCGGGAAATACTCCCGCCACGCGCGCACCGTATCCGTGAGTGTGTCCTTCGCGCGCGATCCCAAGTAATAGGCGTGCGCGTATTGTCCCGCGAGGATCGTGAATTCGCGACGCGGCAACCGCGCATGCAGCCGTGCGTGCCACTGCGGAGCGCACTCCGGCCGTGGCGGCAAATCCCCGCCGCGCGGGTTGCGCCCCGGATAACACAGTCCCATCGGGATGATCGCGACGCGCGTCTCGTCGTAGAACGTTTCGCGATCCACCGACATCCACTGGCGCAGCCGGTCGCCGCTGGCGTCGTTCCACGGAATGCCCGTCTCGTGTACGCGCGTGCCCGGCGCTTGCCCCACGATGAGTATTCGCGCCGTCGCCGCCACCCGTAGCACCGGCCTCGGGCCCAAGGGCAGATACGCCTCGCACAATCGGCACCCGCGCACTTCCGCGAGAAGCGCTTCGAGGGATTGTCCCGGCAGGCCATCGGGCTGCGGTGACGTTGATGGGGTAACCGTCTTCACACCGTCCACTCTAGCCGCTACATTCCCCTCAGTCCACACGACAACGTAAACCAAGAGGCGCTTTCGGCGAAACCGCCCTACCTGGAAGCGCGCAACGGTGGGGACGTCTCGCCGAACGGTGGGGACGTTTCGCCGAAGGGTAGGGACGTTTCGCCGAAACGTCCGGGGTTACCGAAATTGTCCCGATACGAAACGTCCGGGGTGACCGATGCCTACCCCTGATTGCGTGTCCATGCACGGAGCGGGCGCCTGAACCCTTCGGCTCAAGCGCCCGCTGACGGCGTTGGAGAATCTAGTTTCTGAAGCTCACGCCTAGAGGCCGGCGTTTCCGATGATACCCAGAATGGAAGCCCATCCCTGGTTCACTGGACCAGGACCGCTAATGGCATACTTGTTGAACGTTACGTGACCATCCATGTACAGCACATTCGACCCGCCGGGGACGTGGTTGTATGCGCTGGCCTCCGTCGATAGACGGTCCCACATCAGCACGATGTTGCTTTGCGCCCTTGAACTCGCAGCGGCATTGTTGATGTCGCTGATCACGAAGCGCTCGATGCCCTCGCGCAAACGGTAGATCGTGTTGCTGCCGCCGCTGCCGTTGTTCGGAAGGATGCTTGAGTCAAGGTCCTTATCGCCGGGGTCAGGGAGGGCACCGGCCAAGCCGAAGAGGAAGGCCGCGGCCTGCGCCGGAATCGGGTCCGTCTGCGTGATGGGGTCGCCGCCAAGGCCCACAATAATCGGGGATACTGCGCTGATGGGGACTTGGGGGTCGTCTCCGTCAATTCGGTCGGTCAACCAACCGGTGTAATTGTAGCTGTTGTCGATGGCATTATTACCCATCCATCCCTCGGCACAGTTGACACCGTAGAGAGGGGCGCCCGTGACGCGGTCGAACAGGCAGTCCTCCTCGGAGTCCCCATAATCGTGAGAACTCGAAGACGACGGGCAGACCATGATCCACACATCGGTGAGATATTCGGGGAAGATCGCGTTTCCATCCGGCCCGAGGCTCAAATGAACATCCAGAGGCGAGCCCTGCGTGGCAAACGGCCTGGCAGACCCGTTGCAGTCGTACATCTGCCCCATGCCGATGTACGTACGCGGGAATTTCTCCCCCTTCGATTCGCCTGCGTACATTTTGTACACCAAGCCCCACTGCTTCAGATTGTTGGCGCAACTTGCGCGGCGCGCGGCTTCGCGGGCGCGCGCCAAGGCCGGCAGCAGAATCGCAGCAAGTATCCCAATGATCGCAATAACGACAAGAAGTTCAATCAGCGTAAATCCACGCTTTCTCATGACATCCAACTCCTTATTGCCTATAGCCAAGCTTAGCTTATTGCTCCGGAACTCACTCCAGACCCTGAACGGCAATCAACCCGATTAACCTCCTTTCCGGAACGCAGACGGAACGACCTCCCCAAGGGCAAAATGAGACGTGCAGTGTGGCAAATGCCAAGCATTGAATTTAGAGGCTGCACGTGGGGCAATCTGGTCCACGCTACTGCAAGAACTCCCCCGATTACAGCCTCAGTATACTGCTGATTCTACGAATTTACAAGACCGAACAGATAATATCTGTTCGTCCCTCCGTTTCTGTTGTGACCTCAATGGTTAGATGAGTGCCCCACGGCCACACTCTTGCCCCCAGCCCCAATGAACTCGAAAGCGACACAGAAGAACCCCGGAGCCTCAACGGGCTCCGGGGTTCGAGTCAGATTCGATATTGCTGCTACAGGGATTAGGCAAGTGCGCCAACGGCCGAGGCCACTGCCGCGCTAACCAAGTGAGGGCCAGGGTACTTAAAGAACTGGACGTGACCGTCCAGGAACAGCACGTTGCTGCCGCCCGGAACGTGGTTGTACGCCTCCACCGCAGTGGCAGTCAAGTCCGCCATAATCGGAGTTTCGCTCTGAGCTGTTGCGCTCGCGGCCGGATTGTTGATGTCCGAAATCAAGAAGCGTTCGATGCCTTCCCGAAGACGATACACCGTGCTTCCGCTCCCGTTGCCATATGCGCTTAGATTGCCAATGTCTGGCACACTGGCCATGTTGACATCGCCGTCTGCCTTGGCAAACGAACCATCACCGGCGGTTAGCAGCACACCCACCAACTGGAGACTGACCGCAGGCATGGTCCCCGGGGCGATATCGTCGTTCACGAGACTCGGGTCAACGTCTCCCTCATCAATTCGATCAAGCAAGAACCCGAGGTAGTAGTACGATTCGTCTGCTGCAGGCTGGCCCATGGCTCCATACCCGTCTACATTGAATTGCTCGCAGGGCACGCCCAGTATGGAATTGCCACTGATCGGGTCTGTGAGGACGCCTGGAGAGGACTCGGACGGACAGACCAGCACATTGCCATCCGTCAGGTACTCCGGATAAATCTGAGGGATATAGGCAAAGAAGTAGTCAGCGGCACGGTCATTCTCTATCGGCCACTGGCTTGAGGGAAGACCGGCCTGTACGCCAGCCTCGCAGTCAACCCTGGGGCGCATTTCGTCTCTGAACGTGGCAATCGTGGGATACTTCTCCCCCTTGCTCTCGCCAGCGTACATCTTGAGGACAATGCCCATCTGTTTCAGGTTGTTCGCGCAACTTGCGCGACGGGCCGCTTCGCGGGCGCGCGCCAAGGCGGGCAGCAGGATAGCGGCAAGAATTCCTATGATCGCAATAACGACAAGTAGTTCAATCAGCGTAAATCCGCGCTTCTTCATGACATGCAGCTCCTTAATATGTAACTACTGAATAACATAGCAACCTACTCGGAACGCAACACAAACCCCCAGCGCAAATTAAGCCGTGCACCCCTCCCTTCTGGAGCGCAGATTGAACGGTCCCCCAATTGCAGAATGAGATGCGAAGGACGGCGATGGCCAGACTCTGTATTCTGGATTGTGCAAATGGGGAGCCCTTATCCACGCTATTGCAGTAACGCTCCCGATCACAGGCCCAGTATACTGCGTATTGGGCGAATTGGCAAGGGCGTGCAAGTAACGCAGGGCGTGCAAGTAACGCCTGTACGCCCCCGTGCCCGATGAATTCGAAATACGCACAAAGAAACCCCGGAGCCGTCAACGGGCTCCGGGGTTCGAGTCAGATTCGATATTGCTCGCGCTTAGGCAGATGCGCCGATGACGTTCGCCATGGCACGACTCACCAAGTGCGGTCCTGGGTACTTAAAGAATTGAACGTGGCCGTCCATGAACAGCACGTTGCTGCCGCCCGGAACGTGGTTGTATGCCTCCACCTTGGTGGCGCACAAGTCCGCCGAGATCGGCGTTTCACTCTGAGCTGTGGCACTCGCCGCCGGGTTGTTGATGTCCGAAATCAAGAAGCGTTCGATGCCCTCCCGAAGGCGATACACCGTGTTTCCGCCCCCGTTGCCGTATCCGGGAAAGCCAGCATCCGACATGTTGACATCGCCGTCGCAAGCGGCAAACGTAGGATCGTCGATCAAATCGGTAGCGGTAATCATCACACCGACCAACTGGAGACTGACCATTGTACCAGCGGGAACATCAAGCCCGAGCGAGGCCGCATCGATATCTTCCTGGTCCGCCTTGTCCAGCAGGTATCCGAGATAGTAGTACGACTCATCCGAAGCTGGCTGACCCACGGATCCATACCCGTCCACGTTGAATTGCCGGCAAGGCACGCCCAGTACCGAATTTCCGCCGATCGGGTCCGTTGTTACGCCCGGGGCGGATTCGGAAGGACAGATCAGCACATTGCCATCCGTCAGGTACTCGGGATAAATCTGGGGAATGTGGGCATAGAAATAGGAAGCGGGGTTGCCGGTCGTCGCTGGCCATTGGTTCGAGGGAAGACCAGCTTGGATGCCTCCCTCACAGTCAATCGCGACGCCCATTTCGCCCCTGAACTGGGCAATCGTTGGATACTTTTCCCCTTTGCTCTCGCCCGAGTACATCTTGAAAACTAGACCCATTTGCTTCAAGTTGTTTGCGCAACTTGCGCGACGCGCTGCCTCGCGGGCACGCGCCAAAGCGGGCAGCAGAATTGCGGCAAGAATACCGATAATGGCGATTACCACAAGCAATTCTATCAGCGTAAAACCACGCTTTCTCATCGCAAATATCTCCTTGTGTTACCGGGTAAAATGCACTAAGTTCATTGAATCCAGTACTGCTAAGGGGTAAATAGAAGTGATGCCAAAAACCTCCTTCCTGCCGCACCCCGTGCCTTTTGCGCACACTCCACCCCTTTTCTTTCTGAAAGGCTCGTGAAGTGAGAAATAGGCACAAAATGCGACAGCCCATCCCTGAAGTACGTGTCCGGAAATACTACCACCAGACAGAAATACCACTTGCAACTTCTCAATTATAACTCGAAGTCCTTGTTCTGTAAACAGGCAGCATTCAGGCGGAGTTTCACTAAGTGTAGTAAGCGGAATCGATTACATCATAATTGTGTGTAAGATGATAAGATAAGGAATAGGCCGTATAGT
>JBHEKO010000786.1:0-8872 GCA_041859475.1 Candidatus Hydrogenedentales bacterium | reverse complement strand
CAATACGCCGGACGTACTGCGTGAGCGTCTCCAGGCCGCGATTGACGCCACGGACGACAAGTTCGACGCCATCCTGATTGGCTATGCCCTGTGCAGCAATGGGATCGTCGGATTGACCGCGCGTCACACCCCTCTTGTGCTTCTGCGCGGACACGATTGCGTCACGTTTTTGCTGGGATCGAAGGAGCGCTACCGGGAGTATTTCGACGCGCATCCCGGCACGTATTGGTACAGCCCCGGATGGATCGACGACACGATCATGCCGGGCATCGACCGGTACAACCTGCTGCTTCAGCAGTACGTCGAGAAGTACGGCGAGGAGAATGCCGACTACCTCATGCGGATGGAGCAGCAGTGGTTCACGCACTACTCCAACGCCGCCTACGTCGACCTCGGCTTTGGCAACCCATCCGCCTACGTCGACTACACGCGCGAGTGCGCTAAATGGCTGGGGTGGAATTGCGACACCCTCAAGGGAGACCCCCGCCTGGTCATCGACATGATCGAAGGCCGCTGGAACAACGAGGACTTCCTCCTCCTCCAGCCCAACGAAACCGTCGCGCTCACCTACGATGAACGCATCATCGAGGCGCGGAAGGCGGACGAGAGCACCGCACCCACATCCTGAATACTCGCGCGCGAAGAGTTGGGCCTTACTTGCCCGGCGTATCGCTGAACATGGGCACGCTGATTGTCTTCACCGGAGGCGGGAAGCTACTCGCGTTCGATGGGTCAGTCCCCGCGTTGTACTCTTCGAGGTTCGTGGACCCGTCGTTATCGGGATCGCCGTCGGCCCCTTGGTCGACATCCGTCGTGCCGTCGTCGCTCGGGTTCAATTCGTGGTCGGCTTCCCAGCCGTCGGGCAGTCCATCGCCGTCGCTGTCGTCCGTGGGTGGCGCCAAGTAGTAGCCATTGATCGGCAAGGCCGTATCGGAGGCCCATTGAGCGCCGACTGCCAGTTCGCCGCTTGCCTCCAGCGAAAATGAAAAGTCCATGGTTTTGCCCAGCGCCATGATCGGGTTGGTGTCCGGGTATTTCATAAACCCGCGAAATGGCGCCTTCATCTCCGCCTCGTGCCCATCCGCCGACACCACGATTTCGATGATGCCTTGATAGACAGACCCTTTGTCCGCAACCCAGATTATCGTGCTGTGGCCATCGGGCAACACGATTTCTCCAGGATTGCTTTGCGGCGTATCCCACCACACCCATTGCGTGTACCAGTCGTAGGTCCCAGGCTTCACGTCGACGATGCCGTTCGCTTGGTCTAGCTTGGCCTGGTCATACTCCGCTTCGTTCAAGCACCCGTGGTTCAGGTAATGCCCGGTGTTGAAGGCGGCATCGTAGAACTCGACCTCCATGTTCATATCGTAACCGCTGGACGTGGGGTAATAGCCGCCTTCGTTCAGCCAATATCCCGTCGTGTCGTTGTTGTCGACGTCGATGGTCACGATGACGTAGAACCGCCCCGCCGTGCCCACGGTGTGCGACTGTGTTCGACCGATTATCCCGGTCGACTTGAAATAGGCGTAGACGTTGTTCTCATCGTGGGTGACCTTGAATTCGATCAGGTCCACGTCTTCATGATCGACGTAAGCAGGCACATCTTCGGGCAGACCTTGGTCCGTGTCGTGTTGATCGTCCACCGGGTCCGTATGGACTGGCACATACTGCCAGTCGCTAAAAACGCCATCGAGCGTGATCCGAGATATCGGCGCCGCCCATACGCACGAAACGAGCAACAGTGAAGCTGGAACGACTGCGAACATCCTCTTCGTCATTGCATGGAACTCCCATAGCTCGCCAGACCCTTCCCAATGCCAGTTTTCATCATAGAGCAAGCGCGGCGTCCGTAAAAGGGCGAATTTGTCCACTGCCAACCCATGGGTTGAAGCGCATTCACCCACGTCGGCAGGGATAATCCGCCGAAACCTCCGCATGAATATGAAGGGATTGTATCGGTTGGTCTTGCGAGCTGTAACGCTGGCTTCCAGCCGGCACTTGGCCTAAACGCTGGTTTCCAGCCGGCTCGTGGCCTAAAGGACAGGCAGAGGCAGTCCAGTGTTTCCGAGGGCGTCGGTCTTCACCATGAACACGGACCAATCGTCCGTCGTGCTGTTAAATTGCGACCCGACAAGGCAGTATCCGCCGTAGGACGACTCCACCACGGCCGCCCCCCCGGATCGTGTCGTGCGGCCTCTTCCAAACCTGCGCGACCACTCCTGCACGCCGTCTTCGTCGGTCTTGAGAAGCAGCGCCGCGTCCCCCTGATCCCCGGCGAAGATATAGCCGCCATCGCTGACCGCTTTAACCGACATGAGCCAGCAGACTTCAGCCGGACTGTCGTAGACCAGCGACCACACTTCTGCGCCATCCGCATCGGTCTTCACCGCGTAGCCGTCGTCATCCTCCAAGGGGTCAATTGACCATCCCTCCGCGGCGCCCGCTACAACATAGCCGCCATCGCCGGTTAGGCACACGTCGACTCCGATTGCGTACTCGCCATACTCCTGAATCCACTTCGGATTGCCATCGCCGTCCGTCTTGACGAGAATCATTGTGGCGAAGAAGCCGGCCGAGTCTACATCGCCCGCGAGATCAAGAACGATGCGCCCGCCCGCCACGGCGTACCCGCCATCGCTCGTCTGCACCACGCCGACGCCTTCTTCTTCTCCGTCGTAGTCGATATTGCGCGACCAGTCTTCCGCGCCGTTCGCGTCGGTCTTCACGAGGTAGATGTCAAGCGTCCCGTTCTGGCTATTGATGGTCGTACCCGTCAGTATGTATCCGCCGTCGCTGGTCTTGGCCAGACCCAATGCCGTGTCTTCGTCCGCGGTCCCATAGGTCGCGTGCCAAAGGTAACTGCCGCTGGAATCGACTTTCACGAGGCAAGCGTCCAAGCCTCCCGCCCCGAAGCTCGTCGTAGTGCCTGCCACCACGTAGCCTCCATCGTTCGCCTGAACGACGCGATACCCCTTCTCGAAGTCAAAGCCCCCAAACGTGTAGGACCACGTGAGGTAACCGTTGGCGTTGGTCTTAAACAGACACATGTCCCCGTTGAAGGTGCCAAACGAATAGGTCGTTCCAGCCACGATGTAGCCGCCATCGGTTGTCTGCTTCAAATCGCGACCGTAATCGGTGTTGGTTCCGCCGTGGAGGCGCACCCATCCGGAAAGCACAGAAGGACACCCGGCGAGCGCAATTATGCAGAGAGAGGCAAGGAGTAGAGTGCGAGGAATGGAATGCTGTGCTGTTTTCATGGCACACCCCCACCGTTTCGAATTACAGACAACGGCTGTGCAACCCTGACGCTGGTATAGATCAGACCTCCACTTTTGTCAATTGGTTTGTTAGCCTCGCACCATGGTCGCATACGATTTCCGATTGCCCCCAAGTCCAAGCCTTTTCGTCTCTCCACGGGCATACCGAGCACTTGAGTCAACCGGCGTTGCCACGTTTGCACCTTTTCGCCTTCCCACGCTAGCGCTTACATTCCATGATTGACACGGAAGCGACGCCGTACTTACTATGCGACGCGCCGTGAAACGTTTGCCGTCTAAGTGGCTAGCCGGGCGACAGGAAACTTGGCACAATGAAGAGACTGTTCGCGAAGAAGACCCTCGAAATTCTGGCGCAGGAAATGGCGGGGGAAAATCGCCTCAAGCGGGTGCTGGGGCCGTGGGCGTTGACGGCGCTGGGGATCGGTACGATCATCGGGGCGGGAATCTTCGTCGTCATAGGCGCCGTGGCCCACGACAATACGGGGCCCGCCATAGTGGTATCGCTCCTGGTGTCCGGTTTGGCGTGCATTTTCGCTGCCTTGTGCTACGCGGAGTTCGCCTCGATGGCTCCCGTTGCGGGGTCCGCGTACACCTACGCATACGCGACCTTAGGCGAACTGTTCGCGTGGATCATCGGATGGGATCTGGTCCTCGAATACACCGTAGCATCGGCAAGCGTGGCCCATGGCTGGTCTCACTACTTTCAGAATTTCATCGGTATCTTTGGGATATCTATTCCCGATGTCCTTGCTAGAGCCCCCTTCGATACCAACGCCGCCACAGGCCACTTCGCACTAACCGGGACGTGGATCGATCTCCCGGCATTCTTTATCTCCGCCGTGCTCACGGTCATTCTCGTGATTGGCATTCGCGAAAGCGCCAATTTCAACGCCGTCATGGTGGTCATCAAGCTGGCCGTGGTGCTTTTCGTGATCGTCGTGGGTGTCTTCTACATTAACCCGGCGAACTGGACCCCGTTCGCCCCCTACGGCTGGAAAGGCCTCAGCTTCTTTGGCGAAGCCTTCGTGTGGGGCGACAAGGGACCGGGTGGGCACCCCATCGGAATGCTCTCCGGGGCAGGTATCATGTTTTTCGCGTACATCGGCTTCGATGCCGTTTCCACGCAGGCCGAGGAGGCACGCAATCCCCAGCGCGACGTCCCCATCGGAATAATCGCGTCTCTCCTTATCTGCACGATCCTCTACATCGCCGTGTCGCTCGTGCTGACAGGCATGGTTCCCTACGACCAGATCGATATCGACGCACCCGTGGCGGCCGCGTTCCAAGCCAAAGGGCTGTCATGGGCCCAGTTCATCATCTCAATCGGGGCACTTGCCGGTATCACGTCCGTCCAGATGGTGCTCATGTTAAGCCAGCCGCGCGTCCTGCTCGCTATGTCGCGCGACGGCCTTCTGCCCCCAAGCTTCTTCGCCGCGATCCACCCCAAGTTTCGCACGCCTTGGAAATCGACGATCCTGACAGGGCTCGTCGTGGGCACACTGTCCGCCGTGATCCCACTACGGGTCCTGCTCGAATTGGTCAACATCGGGACCTTGCTCGCCTTTGTGATTGTCTGCTTAGCCGTTCTGATCATGCGCCGCATCCATCCCAACGCCGAGCGCCCGTTCAAGTGCCCGTATTCCCCGCTCTTTCCCACTCTGGGCGTACTCATGTGCCTGTTGCTGATGTTCTCGTTGCCGTCGGACAACTGGTGGCGCTTGATCGTGTGGCTCCTGATCGGCGGCGTCATTTACTTCTTCTACGGACGCCACCACAGCGTCATGGCCCGGCGCCGCGCGGAAGGCAAGTCGTAGCCGTACTCGTCCCCAGCGAAACGCGGGCGAGCACCAGTGAAGCGCTATCAGCCTGGTGGATACTGAGTGAGAAGTCCGGATCCGTGACTGGGCCGGCACTACCGCTTGAGAATTCCGCCGCGACCCTGGCTCAGGAAGATGCCCTTCAGATTCATCTTGAGCTCTTCCGGATTGTCGGAGTTCCACTCCGCTTCATCCTGCGATACCAGCCCCCTGTTGACGAGATCCACAAGGCACATGTTGAAGGACTGCATGCCTTCGTCCTTTCCGCCGGCGATCACGTTGGGGATCAACTTGATGTTGTTCTCGCGGATGAGGGCGGCAATCGCGGGGTTACTGATCAGCACTTCGACGGCGGGGATGCGCCCCTTCTCGTCTTTGGACTGCAGCAAACGCTGCGAAACGCATGCGCGCAATTGCAGCGACAACTGAGACCGCACCTGAGCGTGTTGGTTGGTCGGGAATAGGTCGACGATACGGTCGATGGTCATCATGGCGTTCGTCGTGTGCAAGGTACTAAATACCAAGTGTCCTGTTTCCGCCGCGGAGATGGCCGCCTGAAAGGTCTCGGCGTCGCGCATTTCTCCAATGAGAATCACATCCGGGTCCTCGCGCATGGCCGCGCGCAGCGCCGTCGTGAAATCCAGCGTGTCGATCGTGACCTCCCGCTGGCTCACGATGCTCTTCTTGTTGCTGTGGAGGTATTCGATAGGATCTTCCAACGTAATGATGTGGCACCGCCGGGTCTGATTGATTAGGTCGATGATGGACGCCAGCGACGTCGACTTTCCGCTACCCGTCGTGCCCGTCACCAATACAAGCCCGCGCGGCATTCGCGAAATCAGCTCCAAACTCGGCGGCAGGTTCAGCGTCGCAAAATCGAGGATCTTGCCTTTGACGTGCCGCATCACAATGCCGACGGACCCGCGCTGCATCATACAGTTCACGCGGAACCGTCCGAGCCCCGGCATGCTCAGCGCCTGATCGGCATCGCCGCCGTCGAGAAAGCGCTTCTTTCGCTCCTCCCCCATGATGTCGTCGAGAAAACGAAGGGTGTCGTCCGGCTTCAAGACATCCGCGTCGATGAAGCGAATCAGGCCATCGATTCGGACGGCAGGCGGGCTGCCCACGGTAAGGTGTACGTCAGAGGCCCCGTTCTTGACGGCATAGCTCAGGATCTTCTGAAGTGTAAGCATCGACGGTGACTCCGCTTCCATAATATGTTCCCCTCATCGCGACTATAGCAGACCGACTTCGCACTCACCAAAAACATATTGGCGGCCGGAAGTTGCAGGCGTCGGAGCAGCCCGGCGTTGCACACTCCAGCCTCTATCAGAGGATGAGTTTTCAATATCTTGGGATACGCGTTTTTGTGTTGCATACATATAGTCGGTCTGCTACAATGCGCACGACATATTGTATGGGCGTTAAATGTGGGGATGGTCACAGCCTATATATTGTGGTCTGTAGGGGGACCGGTCCGGTCTGCGAGCCCACGGAGGGGCATCGTCAAGGAGAGGCCATGAAGACGCGCAGCGTGCTGGTCTATCTTCCAGGGTATCTGTCTGATTTACAGGCACTTACGCCGCAACGCAACCTAGCGCAAGCGGCAGGCGCCTTGCTTGACTCGGGCCACGAAACCTGGATTATGGACTTAGGGACGACCGACTCGTTAGATCGGGTCGTCTCGGAGAAACTGGCGGCCTATGCCCGCCGTGTTGCTCAAGGTCTGTTCGATCACGCCTCCCCCTCGACCTTGGAAACCTTGCATCTTCTGTGGCAAGTCCGCCTGGCCGATAACGAATACCGCAAGCGTCTCCACGCGCTTGCCTTGGATACGGCCAAACACCTGGCCTCGTTCAGGGGCCTGCACTTCATCGCCTTCTTCATCAAGTCCCCGGAGGATGTTCGTCCCTGCGCAATCATGTCGGGGTTGCTGCGTCAACTCCGGCCTAAGCTGCGAATCTCCGCCTTTGGCCCCTTCGCGGACCGGCATGGAAGTTCGCTGCTCCCCTTGATTCCCGATGTGGACTGCATTTGCAGAGGCGACCTCGAAGTCGCGCTGCCCGAATGGGCGGAACGCATCGATCCCGAAGAGCAGTGGTCCCTTGCAGACAATCTGTTGAGCCGTCACGATGTCCCGGCATATCGCAAAGTCCCTGCCCATATGGGTAGTTTTGCGTCCGGTTCTGCACCCGTCTACGACTGCAGCGTGTATCCGGCCCTCACGGCGCCGGGCCAAAAGCTGAAGCTCTTCGAACTCGAAGACGCGCGCAGCGGCCCTTCAATGGGGTTTGCCTGCGAGGATTCGGCCGCGCCATTGCGCATCAAACCGGCCACGGTCGTGTGCACGGAGATTTGGCGGCTTGGCGCGTTGTACGGGGCAGGCGCATTCCATTTCTCAAGCCCGCAGACGCCTTCATTCCACGTCAACGGTTTGGCCTACGAATTCCTTCGGCGCAATCTATCGATTACCTATTCCCGCCGCTTGTGCGTATCGAACGGCGCGGCAACCGCGTTTCCTGTCTTGCGCGCTTCCGGCTGCGATTCGGTTGCCTTCGACGTTGCCACCGGGAGCCAACGCCTTCTGGATCGCCACTACGGCACGCGGGCAACCGTGACGGGAATCGAGCACACGCTAAGGTCGGCCAAGGAAGCAGACCTGCTCTCCATTGCCCGGTTTGTCTACCCATGCCCCGAAGACGATTATCACACCTCCGCGGAGACGATCCGGCTGATCGAGAGGACCAAGCCGGATTTGGTTACGCTGGCTTACCCCATCCTCGCCCCCGATTGCGAATGGTTCCGTCGCCCCGCCTCGTTTGGGTACCACGTCGACAGGCTTGGATTCACCAAAGCGATGGTGAGCTATCGCCGACAATTCCCGCTTCCAGACATGCGCTGGCGGAATTTGCCGTATCGCATTGGCGACATGAGCACCGCGGAAGTCATTTCCGTCCAAGAAACGCTTGCGTCCGAGTTGGCCTCACGAGGACATCGCGTTTGCGGTTCCGACTTCTTGTTGCGCGCCGTTCGGCTTGCGGGGTATACCGATAGGGATACCGAACTCGTACCCCGAACCCAAAGGGCCCTCGTGGAAGGAGACGTTTCCATCATCGGCGGATTCATGGATCAGGTCAACGAAGCGGTTTGCGCATCCGCAAAACGCATTGCGCTTCAACCTCAAGATAGTTTGCGGCCTGCAGTTGGGAATTAGGCAATGTCAGTAGAACCCATTGTTATCACCGGAGCGGGAATTCTTGCAAGCAACGGCCTCGGGCGTGAAGCCTTCTGGGACGCATTGATCCATGGACGGTCGGGCGTTCGCAGGATTCAACGGTTCGATCCTTCCGACCTGCCCTGCCAAATTGCGGGGGAGCTTTGGGACTTCAACCCCGAAGACTTCATGAAGAAACACGACGTGCGGCGATGGCACAGGCACGTGCACCAAGCCGTTGCAGCGGCAAAGTTGGCGGTCGACGACGCGAGCTTTGCCTCGGCCAAGTACGATCCCGACCGCATAGCCGTTGCGTTTGGGACAAGCGCAGGCTCTCCCGACGAGTATTACTTCACGCACCGGGAAGCGTTTGAAACGCGCGGCTGGAAACACATCGACCGAATGGCATCGTCCGCGACGTCCGCCCACGCCGCAACGGCCAATGTGAGCGCGGAGTTCAAGTTCCGCGGTCCTGCCGCGACCTTCTCCAGTGGATGCGCCGTGGGATTGGACCTTATCAATTGGGCAGCGGTCCAATTGCGCAGCGGGTTGGCCGACGC
>JBHEKO010000782.1:0-3214 GCA_041859475.1 Candidatus Hydrogenedentales bacterium | reverse complement strand
CTTGTCGAGCGCGGCCCCGTGCGCACAACAATCGAAATCAAGAAGTCGTTCGAGTTGGCGCGGTTCACGCAACGCGTCATACTCTGTGCCGCCACGCGCAAAATCGACTTCGAACTTGCCGTCGATTGGCGCGGCACGAACAAGATGGTGAAGGTGAGCTTCCCCTTGGGCGTAACGAATCCGGAGGCCACCTACGAGATTCCTTACGGGACGATACGGCGGCCCAGCGCCGGCGAAGAACAGGTGGCCCAGAACTGGGTCGATGTGTCGGACGGTAGCTATGGCGTCAGCCTTCTCAACGACAGCCGCTACGGGCACGACATCACGCCGAACACGATTCGCCTGAGTGTGCTGCGGAGTCCGACCGCGCCGGTGTACAGCACCGACGAGGGTGGCGTGCATGAAGTGAAGTATTCGCTGGTCCCACACGCGGGGAGTTGGAAAGACGCGGGCATCGTGCGCAAGGGACTCGACTTGAACAATCCGCTGATCGCGATGCGCGACACGGCGCACAAGGGCGATCTGCCAGCGGCGTGCGCGTTTGTGACGGTTGCGCCGGAGGGGGTCGTGCTGAGCGTGCTGAAGAAGGCCGAAGACAGCGACGATCTTGTTGCGCGGTGCTACGACGCGTCGGGCGCGGGCGCTACCGTGCGCGTGACGCTTGCGGAGCCGCTGGCCGTCGATGCCGTGCATGCCACGGATCTGTTGGAGAACGACCAACGCGATGTGGCGGTTGCGGACGGTGGCTTTTCGACGGAAGTACCCGCGAGTTCGATCGAGACGTACAAGTTGATCCGCGACCCGCGCTGAAGAGGCCGGCTGGAAGCCTGCGGTACTAGAGTTTGGGCCGCAGGGTGGCGGAGTCCGGGTCGAGGACGAGCGCGCCGTTGACGGATTTGACGCCGAGGGCGGCGTCGAGCCGCGCGTCGAGCGGATCGGGGCCGGTCATGCCGAGGCGGTCGCGCACTTGTTTGCGGAGCCACCAGAAGCCCGAGTTCCACGAGTACAGATGATGGCCGTGGGGTTTGCCGGTGACGGTGCTGATGGATTCGTGGAACGCGGGCATGAACGCGAGTTCCTTCTCCAAACGCCACATGATTTTGTCGTCGATCCACTGCGGGTCCATGCCGTGAATGAGGCCGTCGAGATAGTTCGCGCCGTCGTTGAGGAACCACGAGCCGCCGTTGGTGTACACGCCTTCGTGGCCTTCGAGCAGGCTGCCATCGGCGTTCGAGATGACGCGCATCCCGTACGGCGATTGGATGCGCATGGTCGTTTCCAGGTGCGTGCGGACCATCTCGTCGGGGAGTAGCTTCTTGCCGAACACGCAATACGTGAGCACCTCGCCGTAGAGCGAATCCTGGCCGACGTGATCTTGCTGCATCAGGCTCGTGGCCATGTAGCCGCCCTGAGCGTTGTACATGCGCTTGTAGCCTTCGATGGCCTTGTCGATCTCGGCATCGCTCACTTCAAACCCAAGTTCCTTCACGGCCATCAACGCGCCGCAGTGGAAGCCTTGATTGGAGGACGGGGCGTCGCCGTCTTCGTAGGGCAATTGATCGTGGTAGGTCTTGTAGCACAACTTGTCGGGGTGCAGGCGCGGCGGGATATAGAGACCGTCCTTCTCGTGTTCGCGGATGAACCGGTACGCGCGGCCCACGGTGCGTTCGTCGGGATTGCCACCCGTGCGCTTCACGAGCGCCGCCCAGATCAGGTAATACTGCGCGTTGTCTTCGTAATCGACGCGCTCGTAGAACACGGCGGCCTGGGCCTCCGCGTCGTACTTGGGATCGTCGAGTCCTCGGCTCATCCAGAAACCGTCGGACACCCACTGTTTCCACCCGTAGCCTGTGCCGGAGATGAAGATGTAGTCGCTCTCGGGCCGGAGCAGATTGCGGCGCAGCAGCATGTAGGACGTGTTGCGCAAGATGGCTTCGAGGGACGAGTGGTTGAATCCCTTCGCGTTGGCCAGCGCAAGGTGCGCGGACAACTGCACGTCGTACAGGGATTTCGCGGGAGAGGCGAAGATCCACGTTTTGAAGGTCTGCGTCTCGCCGATCTCGATGTGTTGCCACCCGTCGAAGACCGTGCGGTACACGGAGGTTGCGTCGATGTTGCGCGGGATCATGATGGTACGCTTCGCGGACCCGTCGCCGTTGCACAAGGAAAGCTGGTGCTTCTCCACGTCGAAGGTCATGAACTGCCGGTTTTCCCACAACCCCGCCGTCTCGCCGATGACGCCGTAGATCCGTTCGCCCGCGAGGCATCCCATGAACGGGAAGGTCTGCTTCGCGTCGACGCCGAACTCCGACCCCGCGCAACTGGGCGTGTAGGTTGCGGTCTTCGATTCCGGCCCCATGAACGAATAGAAGGTTCCGTCGACCGCGCACTTCCATCCGAAGTCGATGTAATACCGTTCGTCGGAAGAAGCTGTGATTGTTGTGGTGCGCTCGATGAGGTCGGGGGAGATGACGCGGTAGGCGTCGGTCAGCGTCAGGCCGTCGGCCGCGCCGTTGGTGAGCGTCAACGTGCCGTTGGCTTCGGCGGAATCCTTGAACGTGACGGTCGTGGCCGTGGAAGGCTGAACAACGCGCACGCCGGAATCGATCAGCGTAAACGCGGGTTGATCGCCGTCGTAGATGGAAGCGAACGAACCTTGCGAAGACTGATCGAGACGCGGCAGCAGCGCCGCGTAGGCGCACAGACACGGCGCGAAGAGAATGGCGAAGACCGTCGCGAGATTGCGGTGTAGCATGAAAGCGCCCCCTTTGGATTAGGACCGGCGCTATTCTGCGCTATGGGGATGGTGCGGCTCAATGATGGGGAATTACGCTACCCTGTGGGCTTTGGTCTTTCGTAGAGGCTATGGGGCCTATGCAAGCTGCGGGATTTGCATGCTGTATGGACCGTATATGGCCGCGCCTGCGACTATGTGTCCGCCTCTCCCCTGCCAAGTACGCGCGCTGTTTCGGCCTTGGCGCTGCGGATGATTGCGGGAGGAAATCCGATTTCCGCCAGCGTCTCTATGGCATTGAATTCGTAGTCGAGTCCGCGGCGCAACACGAAATTGGATTGGGACCTTTCGCCGTCGACGGGCACGGGGAAATGAAAGACCGCATAGCGGGAACCAAGTTCGCGGGCGATCTGGACGTGATGCGATGCTACCAGCAGAAGGGCGTTCTTACCGCTCAGATGATTGAGCGTGGCGATCGTT
>JBHEKO010000777.1:0-7345 GCA_041859475.1 Candidatus Hydrogenedentales bacterium | reverse complement strand
CGGCAACCCCAAGCTGCGCGACAGTTCGGCGGTATTGAGGAGCGTGCCGGTGCGCGCGGCGAGCATGGCGGCCAAGCGTGGCATGAGGGCAAGGTGCTCGATGTTCGCGAGATCGCGCACGTCGCGCTGGAGTATCGTCGTCACGTAGGAGGTAAACCATGCTCTCCTCCGTTCCGTATCCTCGCGCAAGGCAACTTCGGGAAATCCTCCGCGAAGCATCGTCTCGTCGAGAGCCCCTCGCACGTTCGAGTCCACCGCCCATCCTGCTTTCTCCTGGCCAAATACGCGGTCGACGAACGTCTCCCTGACGCCGGAAAGTTCGCCTTTGGAGAAAGGCCAGAGCGTGAGGATCTCCATCCTTCCGGCCAGTGACTCCGAGAGCTTGGGAAGCAACATGACATTTGCCGAGCCCGTTAGGATGAAACGGCCCGGGCGCCTGTCGCGGTCGACCGCTGCTTTGATGGCAAGGAACAAGTGCGGCGCGCGTTGCACCTCATCCAGAACCACCGTGCCTTCGAAGTTCTGGATGAACCCTTGGGGGTCTCGTATCGCGGATTCGAGAACGGTTGCGTCGTCAAAGGTTACGTAGTTTGAGGAGTCTATCCCTTTGGCTAATGTGCTCTTCCCGGTTTGACGCGGCCCATGAATGAGGACAACGGGTGTATCCTCCAGGGCGGCAAGAAGGGCTTTGTCGAGGCTACGGTAAATCATGAATTAATTTTATCCAACGATCACTATAATTTCAATCATATGATACACGAAAATCAACCGCTCAATGGACAATTTTCACTATAAACAGTTAACTTATTAGTATTAAATGACTTACGAGAATGAAGGTATGCAAAAAAATGCGCCTCTGGCACCCGATGAATCCACCAAACGCCGCCGAAACATGACTCATGGAATGTCACATGCAGCAATCCAAACCTGGAACTCGAAATGATTCTGACGCTATGATACCCTGGCCGTCTTCCGCAGTGCCGGCACAATCGCACCGCCTGCATGCACGCAAGGGCCTCACCAGCGGCATCTACGTGCAATGGACCTAAAGAGAAGGAATGCAATCCCATGAACCGAATCGACTCACCCTCCGAAAACTCACCACAAACCGCCGTTCTGGAAAGACGCCCCGACAAGACATCCAAAAGCGCTTCACAGGCATTCACTCCCAGCCGGCGGAGCTTCCTATTCTCAGCGGCCGCATTGAGCGCCGGGCTACTTGCGCCGATTCGCAGTCGCGCGGCAGAAAGCTCACCCACTCCTGCCGCCGCACCAGTAGTCGCAAGCGCTCCGCCCCAGCGCGTCATGCTGTCGTGCTCAGACGACCCGGCGCACTCGATAGGAGTCACGTGGCGCGCACAGGGGTCCGTCGAGAAGCCGCAAGCACAGATCACGCTCCTCACATCAGCCCCACTGAGCGAAAAGGACGCAGCAACGATTCCTGCGTCACCGCAAGCATCCTTTGAGACACTGACGGGCGAACAGGCCCAACACTATGCACTCACTTTCAGGGACCTTCAGCCTGCGACACAGTACTGCTACCGCGTGGGTGACGGGACTTCATGGAGCGAATGGAATGTATTTCAAACGGCGGAGGCAAAACCCGCGCCGTTCCGTTTCATCTATCTCGGCGACGTCCAGACCGACATACGCTCGCAGTGCACGCGGATCATGCACAAAGCCTATCAGCACGCGCCCGACGCGGCGCTGGCCCTGCTCGCGGGCGACCTCGTAACCGAAGGCTGGAATGACGGTCTTTGGGACGAGTTCGCGTATGCGACCTCGGTCTTGTCAAGGTCGATGCCGTGCCTGCCTACCCCGGGCAATCACGACACAAAAACGAAGACGCCGTTGACCTATCCCTATGGTGCGCATCCGGCCTATCACGGGCATTTCCATCTACCGGAAAATGGCCCGGAAGGCGCACCGGGTCTCAAGCAGGAAGCCTACTTCGTCGACTATCAGGGGGTACGGTTCATTTCCTTGAACACCAACGCGTTCGAGGACGACACCCCCAAAGACGTACAGGACGCTCAATTGGCGTGGTTCGAGAAGCTGCTGGCCAACAACCCCAATCGCTGGACCATCGTCACGCATCATCACCCGATCTACTCCGTCAGCGAGGGCCGCGACAACGAGTACCTGCGCGGATTGCTGCGGCCGCTCTACGACAAGTATCGCGTGGACCTCGTGCTTCAGGGCCACGACCACACCTACGGACGGACGCACAAAGTCGCGGGGGATCAAATTGTGGACCCATCCGCGCCCGGCACCGTCTATGTGGTGTCGGTTTCCGGCACGAAACAGTATGAGGTTGGACCGAAATTCGGCGACCTCATGGCCAAGACGGCCGGTCACATGCAGATCTATCAAATTGTCGACATCGACAACGACCGCCTGCGCCTGGACGCCTACGGCCTGGACGGCGCAAAGCTGGACGGCTTCCAATTGGCAAAGGACGCATCCGGCGTGTCGACCTACACGACGACGTAGCCAAGTCCGGCTTCATGGGCCCGATCTGTCGGATCCGACCGATCCGACTTATAGTTGCCACACCTAATAAAAAACCGGGGCTCCGCGATGAGCGGAGCCCCGGATGCCTACAAGCGCCAAACGCTTACTTGCCGTTTTCCATGTGCGGGATGCGCATGCTGTAGAACGAGCGGTAAACGAACACGACCGACAGCAGGAAGAAGATTACTGCTGCGCCCAAACTCACCGAACGGTCGAGTTCGATGGCCAATTCCACCGCCAACAAGCCGAACAAGGTCGTGAACTTGATGACCGGGTTCATGGCAACCGAAGACGTGTCCTTGAACGGATCGCCGACCGTGTCGCCGACGATGGTTGCATCGTGCAGCGGCGTGCCCTTCATCTTGAGTTCGGTTTCCACCAGCTTCTTGGCATTGTCCCATGCGCCGCCGGCGTTGGCCATGAAGATGGCCTGGTACAGACCGAAGATCGCGATGGAAATCAGATAGCCGATGAAGAAGTAGTGGTTCAAGCAGGCGAAGGCTAGTGTCGAGAAGAATACGCCCAAGAAGATATTGAACATGCCCTTCTGCGCATACTGCGTGCAGATCTCCACAACCTTCTTGGAGTCCTCGACGGATGCCTTTTCGCCGCCGCCTTCGAGCTTGATGTTCTTCTTGATGAATTCGACGGCCATGTACGCGCCCGTGGCGACGGCTTGCGTAGCCGCGCCCGAGAACCAGTAGATGACCGCGCCGCCGGTAATCAGACCCAGCAGGAACACGGGGTTCAAGATCGAGAGGCCCTTGGCCACGTCGGCCTCGCCAAACGTCTTGTTGAGCATTTCGATGATCGAGAAGATAAGCGTCATGGCGCCCACGACGGCGGTGCCAATCAGCACGGGCTTGGCGGTAGCTTTGAACGTGTTGCCCGCGCCGTCGTTCTCTTCCAGGAAGTCCTTCCCTTCTTCGAACATGGGCGTAAACCCGAAGGTCTTCTTGATGTCTTCCTTGATATTCGGGATGGTCTCGATCGTGGAGAGTTCATACACCGACTGGGCGTTGTCCGTCACGGGGCCGTAGGAATCCACGGCGATGGTCACGGGGCCCATACCCAGGAAACCGAAGGCAACCAAGCCGAATGCGAAGATGGCCGGGGCCGACATCAGGGTGCCAACGCCAAAGGTACTCACGCCGTAGGCAATGCCCATGAGCATGATGATGGCCATGCCCATCCAATAGGCGCTGAAGTTACCGGCGACGAAGCCGCTAATGATGTTCAGGCTCGCGCCGCCTTCGCGGGACGCGGACACGATCTCGCGCACGTGACGCGAGTTCGTGGAGGTGAACACCTTCACCAATTCGGGGATAAGCGCGCCCGCGATGGTGCCGCAGGTGATAATCGTGGCGAGTTTCCACCACAGCGTGCCGTCGCCCAAGCCATGAATCAGGACGAACGAAAGCACGTAGGTCATCGCGATGGACACGAAGGACGTCAGCCACACGAGGGTCGTGAGCGGAATTTCAAAGTTGAACTTTTTGGATTCGCCGAACTTGCCCTTGGCCCACATGTTGTTCAGATAGTAGGAGAGGGCGCTCGTAACGATCATGCCGACGCGCATCACGAAGATCCACACGAGAAGCTGAACTTGGGTGGCCAGATCCGGGACTGCCAGGAGGATGAAAGTGATCAACGCCACGCCCGTCACGCCATAGGTCTCGAAGCCGTCTGCTGTCGGGCCTACCGAGTCACCGGCGTTATCGCCCGTACAATCCGCGATCACGCCAGGGTTGCGCGCATCGTCTTCTTTAATCTTGAAGACGATCTTCATGAGATCGGAACCGATGTCGGCGATCTTCGTGAAGATACCGCCTGCGATACGAAGCGCGGCCGCGCCCAAGGATTCGCCGATGGCGAAGCCGATGAAGCAGGGGCCTGCCCAGTCGCCGGGGATGAACAGCAGGATGAACAGCATGATGACCAGCTCAACCGAGATCAGCAGCATGCCGATGCTCATACCCGCCTGCAGGGGAATCGCCATAACCGGGAAGGGTTTGCCTTCAAGGCTTGCGAAGGCCGTGCGCGAGTTGGCGAACGTGTTGATTCGGATGCCGAACCACGCCACGCCGTAGCTCCCGAGAATACCGATGATGCTGAACAGAACGATGGTCGCCACTTTGGTCGTATCGAAGTGCAACAGCACTTTGAAATACACCACGATGATCACGGCAATGAAAAGCCACAGCAGCGCCAGAAACTTCCCTTGCGTGAACAGGTAGGTCTTGCACGTTTCGTAGATGAGCTCGGAAATCTCGAGCATCGACTTGTGCACCGGCAGTTTGCGAATTTGAACAAACTGCACGAGGCCAAAGGCTATGCCCGCAAGACAGATGAACAATCCGAAGAGGAGCAACATGTGCCCGTTGATGCCCACAAAAGATACGCTCGACAAGTCTGGGATTACGAGATCCGCCTCACTCGCCGCTGCCATTTGCGCCGGCAGCAGAGCCGTGAGTGCCAGAATTCCCAGCAAGATCTTCCAGAAGGACGACCTTGCCGGCGGACGGCACAAGTCATTACACATAGTACGCTCCTCAGTTGGTGTTACTTTGACAAAGATCCACGGAAGATTGCCGGAAAGGCTTCTCTACGGCGTGCCCCCCAGTGAAGAGCTTAGATGGTACCCAAAACCGGTCCCGCGAAGCAAGTTTCCCTCCGCGCTACGAACCCTCCCCAGCACAACCACGGAAACCCCGTAGCAATCCCAAGTATTCCTCCGTCCCGCCACGATAGCCTCGAACTGGGGGCCGCCTCCTTTCCTCGGCATCCCGGACAGCCCTTTCCTCACTTTGTTGGGGACTTTCTGTAGAATAGGGTCCGCATATCGGTTGGCGCCGGACAGGCGAGCCATTTTTGTTCAGCGCATACAGCGTTCTTGCTTCATAGGGGAGGAACAGCCGTGATTGCCGTCAGTCTGATCGTGTTGAATCTGGTTTCGACGGCCAGCTTGGGAGCGGTTGAGCCTTCGCCCCAGGACTATCCCGAAATGGGCTTCAATCTTCCCGAGGAGGCGATTCGGATTGCCTACGAGAAGGCAGCCACCCAGAATGTGCTGGCTGCGGTGAATCCGAAGGTCTTCCCTGGGTACTGGTGCGTTTGTGCCGACGGCGTGGGGTTCGGTTATGGCAACACGTATCCCTCTCTCGACGGTCATCAGTTGACGGATGCGCTGCTTTGGCTGGGGCAGGTCGATGTAGTCAAGGCCAACTGGGACTACGTAAAGACTTTTCAGCGGCCTAACGGACAACTCCCCATCGCCATCCTCCCTGGCGAGGCAGGCAAGAACATCGGCCCGCCGGAGAGTTCGTCGCCCGTGGATGCAAACGGGGGGCTGTACCGGCACTGGGTACCCGGCGACCCCTTGCGCGCGTTGGCAAGCCCCACCTTCATTCAGAATGCGGATGTCCTGTTTCGCTGGACGCAGGACAGGGCGTGGCTTGAGGCCAATCTAGCGTCAGTCAATCTGGCTGCGGATTTCCTTGCCTCACTAACAACGCCCGAAGGCGCCGTAGGCGGGGCGGGCTACTACGTCGAGCGCCCGACGCGTATCGAATACGATGGCGTGGCCCAGTGCCACGCGTCGAATGCATTCGAGCGCGCGGCGGCGCTGAACATGCTTGTGGGAAATGCCGATGCTGCCAAGCGGTACAAGGAACTGGCGGAACGTATCCGGTCGAATTTCCAGACGCGCTTCTGGGTGGGCGAGCATTTCGCGGAATACATCCACCCCGGGCGTGGTCCGATTGCCAATCACGGCCTCACCGATGTTGATTGGAGCGCGGTCGCGCTGGGCATGGCATTGCCGGAGCAAACCGCAAGGATCTGGCCCCTTTTGCGGGACGAAAAGCGTTTCCGCTACAGCGGCATGCCTACCGGGATTGCGGCACAGCCGGAGACCTACGAGGCGTGGGAGTTCGCGTTCAATGACCGCATGGATCTCGCGGCCATGGGCCGTGTCTGGTACATCGAGGCATGGGCGCGGGCACGCATGGGCGACGGTGAAGGCCTCGCCGAATCTATCCGGCGCGTGGCGGATGCGGGCAAAGCAAACGGGTATTACTGGCGCGAACGATACAACGACAAAGGCGGATTCGGCGCGGAGAAGTATTGCGAGTACCCCGCGAATCTAATCCGAATCGTTCAACGTTTTTTGTTCGGCGTAGATATGCGTTTGGACGGATCGATTGCTATTGCGCCTACAGTGCCGGATTCTTACTGGGAGCAGGGATTCGGACAGACGCTGCGTTACCGGGGACGCCAACTCACGTACACCATGAAACGCGGCACAATGACCGGCGAATACAAAGGGGACGGACCTCAGCGGCTTTGGGTGAAGTTGGACAAGCCGATAGAAGGCGACGGTATTCGCGCACTAGTTGGCGGCGAAGTCGTCCAGCAAACAATTGAAGAAGACGTATTGTCCTTCTCGCTTCCAGCGTCCACCCCAGAGAAGGTCTGCGCTTTCGAAGTCAGAAAGACTGGACCGTGAGCTTGGGCAGCGAGCTGACTTTGCCCGATATCGCGGTGATCAGATCCGCTGAATGTCCACAAACCGCGCGGAGCGCGCATTGCCCTGCGATTCGATCCAGGCGCGGAGGCTGGCGGGGCCGGTTGGGAGCGGTACGGACGAGAACACGCACTCGGTGGCCGATGGGGGCAGTGTCTGCTGCACGTGCACGCCACCGATGTTGAGATGGACTTGCCAGGGTCCGGGCGGGTTCTGGGTATCTTCGCCGGAAAAACGCAGGGTGACTGAGTAAGCGCCCTCGCGCGCCGCGTAAATGTCCCAGTGGCCGCCATTGGGACCGCCGGG
>JBHEKO010000605.1:0-10803 GCA_041859475.1 Candidatus Hydrogenedentales bacterium | reverse complement strand
TCTTGCCTCCGCCGACACCCTGAACCTCAAGAACGGCGATCAAATAAGCGGCAATCTCGTAGAGATTGCCGACGGCGTACTCGTTTTTCGCACCACCCTCGCCGGACAGATGATGGTCCCCGTGAGCCAAGTCGTATCGGTGTCCACTGCTTCAGATTTCGTCATGGAGTTCAAAGACGGCACGCGCTCAACCGGCCGGATCGTGGTCAAGGGCGATGCCTTGGAATTCGTGGAAAGCAAATCGGGCAAAGCGAAACCGCTTCAACTCACGGACATTGCGAACGCCGCGAAGGTGCCTGCGCGATCCAGCAAGGGTACTGACCTGTTGGGATTTATGGAAACGGGTGCCGCGTATCGCTTTGGCAACGACAACTACGTTGCGCTGTATGCCCGCTTGCGCATGGGACACGAAACAGACACGTATTATTATCGCGGCGAGACCACATTCGACATCGCGGATGAAGGCCGGAATCCCCGAGTGCTGCGCACGCGGCACGAAGTCACGTATCAGCCTGAGCGCGAAGTACGACCGTTCGTACAGGTCGAGTTGGAGCGCGATTTGGATGAAGCCCTGGCGCTGCGTGCGCGGGTGAGCGCGGGAGTAAGCATCGCGCTGTATGAGAGCGAACGCGATACGCTCGAAGGACAGTTTGGATTGAGCGCCATGCACGAACGCTACGACTCGGACGAATGGCGCGCACTCGACGTCATACCCGAAGATGGCCTCGGCAGGATGCGCGCACGAATCTACGGCGCATCGCTCGACGAACACGACGACCGCGACGACATTGGGCTGGACCTCTCCTTCAGGCACTCGCGCACAGTCTTCCGCAATTCCATCTTGGAGGAAGAGCTACGGCTTCGTCCCAGCCTTACCGGCTTCGACGAGTTCGCAAGTTCCTACGAATCGCGTCTCTCCGTGCCATTGACGGAACGTCTTCACCTGAAGCTGAACATGCGCGTGGACTTCGATAACAGCCCCCAGTATGACTATCTGGAAGAGTGGCGCGCCGCCGTCGGTGCCGGGATTTCCTGGGATTTCTGAAACGCACCTACTGCGGTAGTGAAACGATAAAAGATCTATCCGGCCCGGCGCTCACGACGGCCTCATACTCTGTGTTCACCTATTTGCGCGCGTTTGATTGACAGTCTATCGAACGTCTGCTATCATCTCGCGGGCAATGCACTTGTATTGCTGCATTGCTCGTTCAAAACCGGCGTCCCATTAATGACGGTCGCCCCCGGACTGTCTCATGTCGAGGTAACGTTCTGTGCCGCCAGTCATCGAAACAGTGAACCTCACCAAAGTCTATGAAGGCGCCTTTAGAGGCCAAGACGTAAGGGCCCTTCAGAATCTGTCGATTGCCATTCAGGAGCACGAGATATTCGGCTATCTAGGGCCGAACGGTTCTGGCAAGACGACCACCATCAAGATGCTTCTCGGCTTGATCTTCCCCACCTCCGGAACCATCCGGATCATGGGCAAGTCGGACATCGGGGCAGCGGCCGTAAGGAAGAACATCGGATATCTTCCCGAAGGCGCGTACTACCCGGACTTCTTGCGCGGAGACGAAATCCTCCGCTTCTACGGTCAGTTGTACGGCCTCAGCGGCAAGAAGCTCGAGAAGCGAATCGATGAGACCCTCGAACTCGTGGGCATGAATCGAGCGCGAAAGCGCCTGCTGCGCGGTTACTCCAAGGGAATGCGCCAGCGTATTGGCTTGGCGCAAGCCTTGTTGCACGACCCCCAGATCCTCATTCTCGACGAGCCGACCACGGGCCTCGACCCCGTCGCGCGCAAAGAGATTCGCGATTTGCTGGTTCGTCTGCGCAGCGAAGGCAAATCGCTGTTGATTTCCAGCCATGAACTCCTTGAAGTGGAATTGATCAGCGACCGGGTTGGGATTCTCTATGAAGGCGTGCTTCAGACCTTGGGCACGATTCAAGAACTCCTCGCGGACCGCGATGTTACAGTCGATACCTCGGGCGTCACTGAAAACAGCATTCGGGCATTGGCCGAGCGCGGTATCAGTACCGACGATGCCTTGGAAGGCAAAGCACGGTTCCGCGTGCCTCCCACGATGTCGTTGTACGACGCGATGGATGTGATGAAATCGCAGAGTCTGACAATTGTCGGCGTGGCGCCGCGTCGAGAAACTCTCGAAGAGTTGTTCGTGAGAGTGGTCGGCGAAGCACGCCTTCGGCGTGAAAATGAAGGGAAGAAGGCGTCATGAGCGGCGTTCTGGATTTTGTGCGTGGCACCTTGAGCATAGGCGTTTATACGTGGCGGGAGGGCATTCGCAAGAAGACTCTCATTGGCTTCCTCATTCTGAGCATCCTCGTGATCTTCGGGTCGCAGTTCATCACCGCCTATTTGACGCAAACCACCGTGGGCGATGTTGGGTCGGATGTCGACGCAAAGCTCATCAAGGATATCTGCGTCACGGCAATCGCAATCTTCGGCGTCCTCATTACGATCTTCGTGTCGGCCTCGGCCCTTCCCGCCGAAGTGGAAAACAAGGTCGTCTACACAATTCTCTCGAAACCCGTGCGCCGCTTTCAGTATCTGCTGGGCAAGTTCCTCGGTGTACAGTTCATCATTATCGTCAATCTTGCGTTAATGGGCGGCCTTTTCTTCTTCGCGCTCTATGTCAAGCAACAGGTCATGCCCACGCTGCTGCTCTGGTCCATCCTGCTGACGTACTTCCAGTTCCTAATCGTCTCTTCTTTCACGTTTGCGGTGTCGTGCACATCCACTTCGGCTGTGTTGCCCACCATTGCAGGCTTGTTCATCTACATCGCGGGCAACTTGACCGAGTATTTGCGCGACGTCTCGAACCGCGCCGGCCAGACGGAAGAGTTCTTCGACAAGCTCGTCGGAAACCTTGCGAACGGATTGTTCTACGTACTGCCCAATTTGCAGAACTTCAGCCTCAAGGATCAGATACTGTACTTGGCGCCCAATGACGCGCCTCGCGACGCCGCCATTCCCCAGCTCATCGTATACGGATTGATTTACGCCATTTCGGGTTACATTATCGCGTATCTCATCTTCCGGCGAAAAGAACTGTAATCGACTATGAACAACAGGCTCGTTTCAGCATTGCTTTGGGTTTTGCTCCTGGTTTCCCTGGGACTGGGCGCGTTTCAAGGCGGCCGTGTGCAGCGGCTTCGAGACGCCGAAAGTTTCTATCGATGGATCTATTCGGCATCCACTCAGGTTCGCTTATTCGGCGAGCCCGGCCACGTGCCGGAAGGCGAAGACCCCAAGAAATATCGCGACGAGCAACTCTTCGCGGACTTGGTCGCGCAGACGGATTCGTTGCTCCCCGAACTTCCCGAAGCCGAAACAGACTACGACCAGAACAAGAACCTCCTGCCAAAGATCGTCCGCTTCATTACGGTCCCCAAGGATCCCGAAGCCGAGAAGAGCACCTTGGAGCGAGGAACGATCATCAGCGAAGAGCAGATTCGGCGCGACAGGGAAATGTGGGCCTATGCCCAAGGTCCGGAGTTGGCCGCACTTCGCGCGGACTATCTGTCCGCCGCTCGCGAGGGGCGCGTCTCAAGCGTTGCTTTGCTGAATCCCTTGGATCTATATCAGTCAAAGAAAGACGATGCTTACAAAGGCCAAGTGAGCTTGGCCAACATCTTCTTCGGTTTCCGAAAGATGGCCGCCAACTTGGTCTGGCTCGAAGTCGACCGGTTCTTCCACAAGGGCATGATTCACCGAATGGTGCCCCTGATGAAGACGTGCGTTACGTTGGATCCAGGGTTTGTGGATGCCTACCTTTTGGGTGCTTGGCATTTATCGTACAACGCAACGGCCAGTCTCGAAGATACACCGTGGGAATTGCGTAGGTTCTATCCGAAGTACAGTACGTGGATTGGCGAAAAAGAAGGCTTCTACTATAACGCCATCGAGTTCTTGAAAGACGGTATCCGCAAGAATCCGCGTAACTACCGGCTCTACTTCGACCTCGGATATGCCATTTACGAAATTAAGTTGTCAAATCACCCCGAAGCTATCAAGTATCTATCCGAAGCAATTCGCCTCGACCACGACCGATGGGTGCGCCGTCAGCTCTATCGCATTCTGGGCGAAAACGAGCAATACGAAGAGTCCCTGGAAGGCTGGAAGAGCTACCGCGAATGGCAGCCTCAGAATGTAGTCGCTCCGCGTTTCATTACCCTCATGGAAGGCCAGATTAAAGACCGGGCCGTAGACTGGAAGTCCGAGCAGGCCAAAGCCGCTGAAGAGCTTGCCAGACGCGCGGAAGCAGCAGGCGACACCGCGAACTTGGCGCTCTGGCAACAGAACGCCGCAACGGCTCAGAAAGAAGAACAGCAGCTTTTCCTTGATGCCCGCAAGTACTGGCAAATGGTTGTCGATACCGATACGAGCAATGAAGAGACTTACGCCAACGCGCGCCTGTTGAGAAACAAGGCGGAAGAACTGCGTCGCAAGGGCCTTTACGTTGAAGCCATGGCTGAAATCGACAGGGCGCGATGGGCAAGCAACGAGTTCTGGGATAAGGGTACCCACCTGATGCTCGAGTACAAGCGCGAGGGTAAAATCCCACTTGCCGTCACGGAACTGCGTCAGCTCGATCGCGAGGAAAAGGCCGCCCAATATACCATTCACTTGCCGAAGCCCATTGGCGGTGAAATGTTCCTCTTCTCCGACAGCGAAAAGACGTGGTACGAAGAGGGCTATCATGGCGAAACGCTCACGCCCATCCAGGCTGACAGCGACGCGTGGTACAAGCTTGTTTGGGAGCACCCCGAAGCGGCCGCACCGACAAAGACCTTGGACGGTCCCATCGTTCTGGAAGTCGGAGGGGTCTGGTACCGGTACGAGACCAGCGCGCCCGCCAAGCCGTCGAAAACGGACGGACTGCTCCTTCCGCTGACGTTCGCTCAAAAGCAGCCCACAGTCGAGCAGAAGGAACCGGCAGAAGCGAAGTGAGCAGTTCAGCCTCGCGAGGCGGCCCTAACTCTCATGCGCATACTCGGCTGTTGGGTACGCTTGCGGATGTCGCCTGCTTGCACTCAAGTTGGAGCGCTACTAGAATACAGGGGTTCGTGACGCCCCGTGAAGTGACCTGCCTGTGTGCATCGACCAACGCCTAATCGAGACGAATCTGGCCGTGGTACGTTCGCGTATCGAGGCTGCGCTCGCGCGGGTAGGCCGGGCACCGGGTTCCGCAACGCTCGTCGCTGTCACAAAGAGTGTGGGGGTCGAGGAAATCCGGACACTGGCCGGCTCCGGCGTAACCCATTTCGGAGAGAATCGCATTGCGGGCATCCAAGCCAAGCGCGGTCACTTTCCCGATTCGCTTTGCTGGCACATGATTGGCACCATTCAGCGGCGCAAGGCAAAAGACGTGGTAGGACTTTTCGATTCGGTGGATGCCGTGGATCGTTTAGAACTCGCGGAGGAGCTGGACAGAAGAGCAGAAGGCCGTCCCGAGACGTTGCCAATCCTTGTGGAGGTTAACGTTTCCGGAGAGGCCTCCAAGCACGGGGTAGCGCCTGACGCGCTGCCCGAGGCAGTCGACCGCATGCGGCAGTTGAAGCATATCGAAGTACAGGGGTTCATGACCATGGCCCCGATCGAAGACGATGTTGAACGGGTTCGCCCGGTATTCGCCCAGCTTGCGCAACTTGCGCGCGCCTACGAATTGCCGCGAATCTCGATGGGTATGACGAGTGATTTCGAAATCGCTATCGAAGAAGGGGCCACGGAAGTCCGAATCGGCAGCGCACTGTTCGAGAGACAAAAGGATTAATCGCAATGCAGGAGGTATTGGAGCGCATCCAACGGGAGGCGCTTGAGGAAGTGGCCCAAGCCGATTCCTTAAAGCGCATCGAGGAGGTTCGGGTCAAGTTCCTGGGCCGCAACGGCGTACTGACTGGCGTGCTCCGTTCCGTGAGCGAAGCCCCCGTCGAGCAACGTCCGGCACTGGGCAAGGCGGCAAACGTCCTGAAGCAGCTCCTGTCCGCCCAAATCGACGAGCGCCAGAAGGGCCTGGACGACGCCGATCGCCGCCAGCGCCGTGCCGCGCAGCGCATCGACCTCACGCTGCCCGGGCGTCGTCCGCCGCTTGGGCACGCCCACGTCGTGCTTCAGATCGCCGACGAAATCGTCGATATCTTCCGCGAACTCGGATTTCAGTTGGCTACCGGGCCCGAGATCGAAAGCGAGTACTACAATTTCGATAGCCTGAATACCCCCAAGGACCATCCCGCGCGCGACCTGCACGACACCTTCTTTGTAAAGCCAGGCGTCGTGTTGCGCACCCACACGTCGCCCGTCCAGATGCGCGTCATGGAAAAGACCAAGCCCCCCGTAGCCGTCGTCGCGCCTGGCCGTGTATACCGTGTCGACGCGGATGCCACCCACAGCCCCATGTTCTACCAGCTCGAAGGCCTGCTCGTGGACGAAGGGGTCAGCTTCGCCGACCTCAAGGGGACGCTTCTCATGTTTGTCCACCGCTTCTTCGGGAAGGACTTGAAGGTGCGCTTCCGGCCCCATTTCTTCCCATTCACTGAACCCTCCGCCGAAATGGACATCCTGTGGACAACCGAAAAACCCGGCGGCGGCACGCAGACGAAGTGGTTGGAAATCCTGGGGTGCGGAATGGTCCATCCCGAAGTCTTCCGGTACGCGGGATTCGACTACGAGAAGTACGCCGGCTTTGCCTTCGGCATGGGGATCGACCGAATCGCCATGGTCCGCCACAGAATTAGCAGCATCAGTTATCTGTACGAAAACGACCTACGCTTCTTGGAGCAGTTCTGATATGAACGTGTCTTTGAATTGGTTAAAGGAATTCGTCGATATCACCCGGTCACCGGATGAACTTGCTCAGGACCTCACCATGCTGGGGCTGGAAATTGAGGCCATCGAGCGGCCAGGAGAAGGCATCTCCAATGTCTTCGTGGGGCGCATCCTCGAAATCCGCAAGCATCCCGATGCGGACAAACTCGTCGTCTGCAAGACCGACGTGGGGCAGGGCGAACCGCTCCAGATCATCTGCGGAGCCACGAATATGAAGGAGGGGGACCTTGTCCCAGCCGCTGTGGTCGGTGCGACGCTCCCAGGCGACTTCAAGATCGCCCGACGCAAGATGCGTGGCCTCGAATCCTTCGGCATGATGTGTTCGGCCAGGGAACTGGGGATGGGGAAGGACCATGACGGTCTCCTGATTCTGCCCGCCGACTTTCCAATCGGTCAGGACGTCCTGCCTCTCCTCGGTTTGGATGACATCATATATGAGATCGAGGTCACCCCAAATCGCGGCGACTGGGCCAGTATGATCGGCGTAGCGCGTGAATTGGCAGCGCTCTATGGGACGCCATTGAGAATACCAAATATTACATTGAATGAGAGTGGGGAGGAGGCGCGTGCGCTTTCTTCCGTGACGATTGATAACCCTGAACTGTGCGCCCGCTACATTGGCCGCGTCCTCACGGAGGTCAAGATTGGGCCATCGCCACAATGGCTCGCCCAGCGGCTAACGAACGCCGGACAGCGTCCAATCAACAATGTCGTCGACATAACCAATCTTGTATTGCTCGAAACGGGACATCCGTTGCACGCCTTTGACTACGATAAACTATTGGGAAATAAGATAGTTGTACGGTGCGCGAAACAAGGCGAAACACTCAAAACAATCGATGAACAGATTCGGCCACTCGACCCCTCCATGCTCGTCATCGCGGACGCCCAAAACCCCGTTGCGGTGGCTGGCGTCATGGGCGGATTTGATTCCGAGGTGAGTTCGGGGACGACACGGATCTTTCTCGAGAGTGCATTCTTCGACCCAAGTTCCGTCCGCAGGACGTCACGTAAACTTGGCATGCATACCGAGGCATCCGCACGCTTCCAACGTGGAGCGGACCCAGAAATGGCCCGATATGCCGTTGACCGCGCTGCCGCGCTGATGCAGGAGTTGGCGGGGGCAACGGTTTCACGCGGGGTAATCGACGAGTACCCGAAACCGCTGCCGGTAGTCGAAGTGAGTCTTCGCTACGCTCGGAGCCATACGCTACTCGGCGCAACCGTCGCCGGCGACAGGCAGAAGCAAATCCTGGAATCCCTATGCTTCAAGGTGATCGAGGCCGACGGCAACGGCTGTCGAGTGCGCGTGCCGTCGTGGCGCCACGATGTCAAGATGGAAGCGGACCTCATCGAAGAAATCGCCCGAATGTATGGTTTCGAAAACATTGAGGCCACCATTCCACGCGTTCGAAAAAGCGACCAAGTCTTTGCTCCAAAAGAAGATGCGATTCGAGATCTGCGCCGTTTCCTGACTGGGTTAGGTCTGAATGAATTGATGAGCATGACCTTCACTTCGCCGGAAGAGGTGCAACGGTCTGGCTTGGATGGCCATTATGCCGATATGGTGGCGCTCCAAAACCCGATTTCAGAGAACCTGCGGACGATGCGGTCGTCACTGCTGCCGGGCCTCCTCGCGACGGCATCCTTGAATGTACGCCGCGGGTGCATCGGCCTTCGCGCGTTTGAAGTGGGGCCAACCTACCGCCCGGCCAAGACAGCGGCCGACTTGCCAGACCAGAAGCTGATGCTTGGCTTATTGTTTGCAGGCCTTCGAGAGGATCGACACTGGAGCAAGGGCCAGAGCTCATGCGATCTATTTGACGTAAAAGGACTTATCGAAGTGCTGGGCGCGCGCCTGGGAATCGGCCTCCAATGGGCGGAAGGAAGTTTGCCCGTTTTTGAAGATGGCCAGCAGGGGAGAATCCTGTGCGGCGATGCCGAACTCGGTTACTTCGGCAGCGTGTCTCACGATGCCTTGAAGGCCTCTGAGCTGGAACTGCCGGTGTATATGGCAGAATTGGACTTGGATCTACTGCTTTCCTTTGCCTCCAAGGATCGCCACTTCCAAGCTATTCCTGCGTATCCCGCGTCAACCAGGGACATGGCCGTCCTCCTGGACCTCACCGTGCCGTCAGGCGCAGTCGTCAGCGCAGCGAAGCTCGCTGGCGGACGCAACCTGAAGACAGTCTCGCTTTTCGACGTTTTCACAGGGAAACAGGTCCCCGAAGGCAAGAAAAGCTTGGCCCTGGGCTTCGTGTTCCAATCCAATGAGAGAACCCTGACCGAATCCGATATCCAGGCCGACTGCGATGCCATCCTGGCCAAGCTCCAGGCGGATTACGGCGCCGTATTGCGATGAACAAGGAGATCGAAGCGCGTATTGACTCCATGGCTGATACCTTGGGGAAGCTGCGCGAGGCGGTCCGCACCCTGAATTCCGCCATTGACAGTCACCAGGATGAGCGCGAAAAACTCGTTCAGGACCAGTGGCGGAAGAACAAGATGCTCGCGACGCTCCAGCATACGGCCGAGGAGTTCGAGGCATTGACGACCGAAATCTCCGAGCTCCGCCAGGAGCGGGAAGAGGTCCGGGTCCGGCTGAAGGCCATCCGGGGACATGCCCGGGCATTGGGCCAGGAGCTCAAGCGGTGAGCGCCGAAAGACGTGATGTCCGCCTGGGAGGCGTGCCGATCAAGGTACCGGTGGTCATCGATGATGAGACGACCGAGGCCATCGTCGCGCAAGTCAACGAGCGATTCAAGCTGGTCGAGGCCCAGGGGGGCAAGATCAATACCCAGGTCTACGCGCTCCAGACTGCCTACCAATTTGCCGTCGACCTCTTCATACTCAAGAAGAAGATGGAGGCGGAGGAAACCGATCTCGTGCGCGCCCTGGACAGACTCACTGCAAGCCTCCAGACGACCCTCGCGGAGATAGAGTCTCCCAAAGAGTAGACGCCGAGTCCTGAGTGGAAGCGCCCCTGGAAGAGTGGCGCCTGTCCGGCAAGTAATCAAAACACGACTCAATTCAAGCGACAGACACGACATAACCACATATTCGCCCATAACAGATAACGTCCGATAATATGTATTATGTCTTAAAGAATCGTCGATACCTCTCTTGACCCTAATCCACCTACCGGTGTGAAACGATCAACCTTTGCGGGATCTCGTGTTTTGCATGTCATATTCATACCTTATTTCGCGCATGAGAACAACCTAGCAAGTCACTGCAATATATATATTTGAAGGATTAATGTTCGTATCAAGCGATGGTTCTCCGCGCGGATTTTCAGTGGTTTCTCGGTAGTACGCCAGGGTTCACGTTCCGTGGTCATGCTCAGACTTTGATTTTGGAGGACATTCGTTTCGACAAGAAGCACTCCGGCAAGCGCGGCAGTTTGCTTCTCGATTCACAGAGGAATGTTTACATTACATGCGGAAATTGGGCCTGAGACTCCTGACAAGTCCTGAAACGGCTGCGCGACAGATGTCCGTCGCGGCGTGCGATGCGTTGAGACCCGAAGTCCCCTCGCTGAGCGTCGGCCTTCCACGTGAAAGGCCTTGAGTGAAATGCTGCGCCGAGGAGACGATCCCTCGCCCCCTGAGGGGTGCCGTGATATTTGCCGAAAGCCTGACGGTCAAGTGCGGCCTGCGGTCAAGAGCGAATTGCCTTGTTGCGGTGGCGTCCCGCAGTGGTGCAAAATGCGCTTGGAGTCCCGTGCGAGGTAAGTTGTCCCCTTGCCTTCTCTCAAAGGCGGTTTAGGAACCAGACATGAATCACCAAATCGACGCACCCCCCGCAGATCCCTCGAACCCGTACAATATCGATTTCGCCAAGGAGAAGCGCACGAAGAGGATGTTCATCATCCTCAGCGCAAGTGGGTTTGTCTTGGCGGCCATCCTGCTCGTTCTCGGCTTCCTCCTCGACAGCATAGCCAATCCCGTTCCCGAGCC